>CAXHHS010000176.1:0-9982 GCA_964015645.1 uncultured bacterium | reverse complement strand
ATGGTGCAATGGATAACTTATTAAAGATTTGAAACGGTAACATTCGTTACCGCTGGCATAATTATTTGACATTTTTATTTTTCTCATAAATTGTTTATATCATAGGATGAAATATATAAAAGCCCTCAATCCTGATAGCTTAAAATTGCTTAAACGCATCTACAAGCACAGTAAGAAATCTCATGTTCGTATTCGCGCACATTGCATCTTGTTAAATGTTAAAGGTTACCAGGCCAAAGAAATTGCGAAGATACTTGAAATTCATATTAGCAGTGTCTATGACCGGTTGAATGCCTGGGAAGCGTCTGGTTTTAGGAGCCTTTATAACAGGAAAGGTCAGGGAGCAAAGTCCAAGCTTTCTAAAGACCAAAAGGAACAAGTAAAAGCGATGGTCAAAGAGTCTCCTCGCAGCCTAAAAACTGTTTGTGCACAAGTGTTTAAAGAATGGGAAATCCCTCTCAGCAAATATAGCATAGAACGACTGATAAAAGCATTCGATTTTTCTTGGCGTCGAGTACGTAAATCCTTAAGGTTTAAGCGAGAACAACAGCCAGATTATAAAGAGAAACTAACACAATTAAACCAGTTGAAAGCATTGAATAAAAAAGGATTCATCGACCTTTACTATAGTGATGAGAGCGGATTTTCATTAATGCCTTCAATTCCTTATGCATGGCAATTAAAAGGTGAAACAATCGAGCTAAATACAGCTCGAAGTAAGCGGCTAAACATTCTCGGATTCATGAACACAGATAATGATTTGCACTCATACTTTTTTGAAGGCAACATCAACAGTGAAATGGCAGTTGCCTGTTTTGATAATTTTTCTCAAAAGATCACCGCCCCCACAGCCGTGGTCATCGATAATGCCCCGATTCATACAAGCAAGCTTTTTCAAAGCCAAATACCCAGGTGGAAAGAACAAGATTTATACATTTTTCAACTTCCCAAATATTCTCCACATCTAAACCTGATTGAAATCCTGTGGCGCAAAATGAAGTATGAGTGGATCGATTTCTCAGCCTACCTTTCATGGAATAATCTCTGTCGCGAAGTTGAAAATGTGACAAATCAATTTGGAAAATCTTTGTCAATTAATTTTGCTTAACTACTTACTTGCGCGATATATAGTAATTATTTTGAAAATCGTGTTCCAGATTTTTTACTGTTACATTTGCAAACCCGGCTTCGGTTAACATTGCTAAGGCTTTTTCTTCACCCCACATGGTTCCTAATCCCACGCCACCCTGTGCCAGGGAAACGGTCATGCAGTGCATGGTAGAAACCGTATACAGAAAAGGAGCGATGGGGTGATCGAGATTTTTATGCACCTCGCTGGATGCGGCAATATCCTGCATCAGAAAAATGCCTTTCGGTTTTAATGCTTTGTAAATACCGGAAAGCACTTGTTGCGGTTGTGCCTGGTCGTGGATAGCATCAAAAGCGGTGATCAGGTCGAATTTTGTTGCCGGGGCGTCATCGTCGAATGTGGTTAAATCTCTTACTTCAAAATGGATATTGGTGGAACCATTTTCTGCCGCAGCAGCGTTAGCAGCAGTTATTGCTTCTTCCGAAAGATCGTAACCGGTAAAACGACTGTTGGGAAATGTTTTTGCCAGTAAATTGAGGGCGCGCCCCATGCCGCAGCCAACGTCTAACACTTCGATGCCCTGTTCTAATTTTTCGATTAAGCCGGAAACCAAAGGCAGCACAGCATCAAACAATGAGGAAACGATGGATTGCCCGCTGTCTTCGGCCATAACTTCGTGGAAGCGTTCGTAGGCGGAGTACGGAACGCCACCGCCGTTTTGGAAACAATTCAAAACCTTATCTTCGACTGCACCCATTAAGCCGATATATTGGGCGAATATCCCGATATTGTCAGCACCGGCGGCGCGAGTAAGGCAGGCGGCATGTTCCGCTGGCAGCGCAAACTTCGGCACTCTTCCATTAGGAAAAACCTCTACGATTCCGCCGGTGACCATTGCACCCAACCACTCGCGAACGTAGCGTTCGTTTAATTTTGCTGCATCTGCAATTTCCTGGCTGGTGGACGGTTCTAATTGATGCATGGTATCGAACAATCCACTGCGATGGCCGATAGAAGCCATGACTGCCAGTGAGCCTTTGTTTAGCATATCAACTAATGTTTCTCCGAATGTTTCTGCTTTTTGCGTGTCGATTTGATGAAGTGTACACATGGTTTTCTCCTGATTTTTTAGTTTTAAATTTGTGAGATTTAGTTTTTGGGATTTCGAAATTCAGCCTGGTTGTCAGAAACCGGAATGCGCTCCAATCCACTTAAGACATCTGCTTCGGTCAAAGGAATAAATAGGCCGGATCGTTTTTTATTTGCTTGCCAAGAAGACAGCCAGAAAGAGATTACTGTTGCCACAAACGCAAAACTCAATACAATGAATGCCCGGCTGCCATATTGCCAGTGAGCGCCGGCAAAGGCGTAGTATAACGCGACTAAAGTTGCAATAGCGCCCAAAATGGTCATAGGCTTAAACCATCGGCCAGCAAACGCTCGTGGAACGTTTGGGTGTAACGTGCGATTTGCAAACGCCAGTAGATGGAATACCATGTAAAGAATGATCCAGACATAGGCGGCAGAAAATACCCAATCAATAACCGCGCTATTATACAGCGCCGGAATAATGAAGAGAATAAAGGTGAAGACGGTAGCAATAACCGGCGTTTTATATTGAGGGTATAACGCACCGAATGGCTTTGACAATGGGCCGAAAAAATGGCCTTTGCGAGCGATACTGTAGAGTATCCTGGGCATAGCGGTAAAGATGATGACCAAAGAACCTAACGTCGCAGCGACAGATGCCAGCGCCATTAACAGGTAACCAATTTGGCCGAACATCATTTGCCCGGCAGCGAGTTGAGGCGCCTGCCCTCCGGCGCCAAATTCTCCGTTTATTGCCGTTTGCCAAACGGGCAACGGAGCGGTTCCGGTTACGCCCAGGCCCATTATTAGAGAAGTGCTTAATATAACAGCCAATCCAAGTATAATGCCGCGCGGTAATGATTTTTTTGGCTGTTTTACTTCTTCTGCCAGGGAGCAGGCAAATTCGATTCCCACGAAACTCCAAAAAGCCAGTGCTAATCCCATTGTAAGAATACCGCCTTGCCCAAACCAATCCAGTATACCGACATCGGAACTCAGGTTAGCAGTGGACCAATCTCCAGTGGCGCCAAGTCCTGCAAATCCCGCAAGCCCGAAAAACCAGCGAATGCCTAGCATAAACAAGAGCAAACCAGCGCTAACCCAGGCAGTCGTTTTAATACCTAAGATCGTTGGAATAACAGCTAAGATATATAGGATCAGAATAAAATAACGAATATCAAGATCTGACTGTAGCAACGCCTTCAACCCAAACGCGCCGGCTACCGATTCCCCAGATACTGCAAACGCTCCAACGCCAAAGAAGGCGAACCCTAAAAAAACGCCGGCAAAGCTGCCTATTTTTTCACCCAAAATAGCGCGGGCGTAATCGTAGAGCGCTCCCGCTTTCGGATACGCCACGCTTAAGTCTGCGGCGGACATTCCCAATAACAGGTTGATAAAAAAGCCGGCAATTAATGCCGCGGCAAAAGCGCCGCCTAAGGTAAAAAAACCGCTAAAATCACTCACCAGGGTGCTGGCAGCAACAACCAGTGCCACACCGGCAACCATTACTTCCCAGGTCCCCAAAGATTTTGTAAGACTTATGTTTTGATGATTATTAGCCATGAAGATATCTCCTTTCGTTTTAGCTTCGATGAACATTCAATCAAGTTCGGAGATAAAATATCATTTTTGGCAGGGGCTAACAATCGGTGTATTACCGTTTTTTTATTTGGCGAGTACGGTGTTCACGGTAAGAGGGTACGGTATTTCTCTGTAATAGTACGGTATTCCGGTAGAAATGATTTTGAGGGAAATATGCTTGTTATACACCAATATTGTTTCGAATTTTCTTTTTCGGTCGTTCGCGTTCAAAACGCGCATGGGCTTTTTGGCGTTCTCTTAAGGTCGGATCATAATCGGTTTGCCGGAAAAAATCTTCGGTGACACTATCTCGAAAGGCGATGGCCGCTTGTTTCGATTTCTCAATATCACCGTCGTAATGGCGGTCATAAAAGGTTTTTTCGACTCCTGAATGAGCCGGCCGTTTTTGGCTACTCGAAAGTTGACATACCAGCATCCTTTTACTCGTTTATAATCCATCCGGTGGATATAGCGCATCCCCAAATTTATTTTGCTAAAATCTATTTGGTTAAATGGTAATGGCTTCGGTGAAGCTGTTGTATGGCATATCTGTTTTCTATTAAAACTGCTTTATTTTATTCCGCCACTTCGCATATGTGGCATAATCGATCTGTTTGGAACGATTGATATACGCTTTTGTATGAAGGGCTTTATTTTGCACTATTTTGATTTTATCCGTTACTACAAAACTAAACGCATCGCTGCCGGCGCCGGAGCCGAAGCTGGCGAGCAGCAAGCGGTCGCCGGGATTGGCTTCATCCAAAACAGCAGTTAACCCAAGCGGTGATGATCCGGCATACGAATTCCCGATAAACGGCGCCAGCAACCCGGTTTCGATTTGCTGTGAACGAAAGCCCAGCATCTGCGCGGCTTTCCGGGGAAATTTGCTATTTGGTTGATGAAACACTGCGGATGTAAAATCTTCCGGCTTTAAGTTTAATTCTTCCATCAGTGTGTTTACGGCATTAGTAATATGGGTAAAATACGCTGGTAAGCCGGTAAAGCGATTTCCATGTTCAGGATATTTTTGGTAGGAACGGCGAAAAAAATCCGGGGTATCGGTTACGTAGCTAAAAGTGCCTTCCAAAACGGCAACTGCTTCATCTGCCGGGCCAAAAATATAAGCTGCACCACCGGCAGCGGCGGTATATTCAAGCGCATCGCCAGGGCGGCCTTGCGCAGTGTCCATCCCGATAGCCAGACCGTATTTCCCCATACCGCTCCCAACAAATCCAATGGTCGCCTGCATCGCTTCAGTACCCGCTTTGCAAGCAAATTCGAAATCCGCGCCAGTAGTGTGGGGAACGATGCCAAGCGCTTGTGCAACAATTGTGCTGGTGGGTTTTACGGAATAGGGATGAGATTCCGAGCCAATCCAAACCGCACGAATTTCCGGCGGGTCGATATTCGCACGAGAAAGGGCATTTTGGGCCGCTTCAATCGCCATCGTGACAGTGTCTTCATCTATACCCGGAACGCTTTTTTGTTTGACGGGTAAAATATCCGTATCCTGTCCACCGCGCCAAAGTTTGGATATTTCTTCTGCCGCCAGCCGGTAGCGCGGCACATACGCGCCATATCCCACAATTCCGATTTCACGATCCGGTTTCATAAGCTTTTTCAAGCCATTTCTCCCTTTGTCGAATTCAAAAAGATGAAAATACAATGTGTAAAATGAAAATCCAAACGAGTTCGGAGATTTAGTCTTGAAAGAAAAGTAAAAAGTCAGTACTATCTAAAAATCAGAAAAAGGAGTAACTTCAGTGGCGAATTTCAAAGATAAATACGGCCCATGGGCAATTGTTACCGGGGCGTCATCGGGATTGGGAAAAGATTTTGCTTATCAATTAGCGGAAAAAGGGTTAAATGTGGTTCTGGCAGCGCGAAGGGAGGATCGTTTAAAAGCGCTGGCAGCGGAACTGGAAAGCCGTTATTCGGTTGAAGCGCAGGTTGCAGTAGTGGATCTTTCTAAGGAAGATTTTTTACCGGCGATGCTGAAAGTTACGGATGACCTGGATATTGGTTTGTTAATCAACAATGCCGGTTTTGCCAACAGCGGCGAGTTTCTAGATAACGACCTGGAATCCGAATTAAGATTGTTGCACGTTAATTGCCGTGCGCCGCTATTATTAACCCATGAATATGGAAATCAACTCAAAAAACGCAAAAAAAGCGGAATTATTTTTGTTTCTTCTGTCGCCGGATTTTCGGGCATACCACTTTGGACAAATTATGCCGCCAGCAAAGGGTATGATATGCTTTTCGCGGAAGGATTGGGTGCAGAGTTGAAAAAATCCGGTATTGATGTGCTGGCACTTTGCCCCGGTTCAACCCGAACAGAATTCCACGATGTTGCCGATATAAACCCGATGATGGCGATGGATTCGAAAGACGTCGTAAAAATCGGATTGAGTAAACTTGGCAAAAAAAATGTCGTCGTTGCCGGTTTGATGAATAAATTCAATGCCAATTCCACACGGTTTTTGCCACGATTTATGAATGTGAAAACGTTTGGCTTGTTCATTGGGCAAATGCAGAAGCACTAAGCCGTGGCACGTATTTCGTGATGCGTATTGTCGTAAAATCGATCATTGATTTGTTCAGCGAAATCTGGTTTCGTAACCATTTTTCAATCACCTGCATCATACAATTGTTTTATTAAAGCCACGCATCACGTAACACTCATCACGATAAGAACTGTTACGTGGGACGTATTGCATAGCCCGTAGAGAAATCGTTAATAAGAACGAGGGAGAGATTATGTTCCAACAATATTTACACCGCTGCACAGAGAAGGTGATTCAGGCTGTAAATATCGGTGTAGCGGAATTGTTCGAGTTACAACAGAATTTTCTATCACCGGAAATGATTTTGCTGGGCATGTTACAGCATGACAATTCCGGGTTGTTAAAATTATTCGATGAAGCTGGCTATCATCCGGAAGATACTACCAGCAAATTGTTAGACGCCATCTATAAAAAAACCGAAATCGATAAAAAAGCTTCATCTTCTCAAGCACAAAAAATAAATCTCGCGCCGGAAACAGAAGATCTGTTCAAAATCGCGCTGGATGTAGCTAACGAATTTCACGATAAATATATCAGCGAAGATTCCTTATTCCTGGCGTTCTTTCGCCTGCGCTCCAATAATATGCACGACATTTTAAAAGCCGCCAACCTGGAAGAGCCAAAAATTCGCGCTGCGATTAACACCCTGCGCAAAGGCCGCCGGATTACCGACCGCAAAGCAGAGTCGAAAGACGATGTGCTAAAACTGTTTACTACCGACTTAACGGAAATGGCCCGGAAAGGCGAGCTGGACCCGGTGATTGGCCGCGAGGATGAAATTATGCGCGTCATCGAAGTGCTGTCGCGCCGGAAAAAAAATAACCCCATTTTAATTGGTTACCCCGGCGTGGGAAAAACCGTGATTGTGGAAGGCCTTGCCAATCGCATTGCGGAAGCGGAAGTGCCGGAACCGCTGCTCGACAAACGGATTCTTTCCCTGGACATGGCGGAAATTGTCGCCGGCGCAAAATTTAAAGGCGAATTCGAAGAACGTGTAAAAGCGATAAAAGATGAAATCGCCAATGCTGCCGGGTCGATCATTCTGTTTATCGATGAAACCCATACGGTGATGACCGGCGGCGGGCCGGATGGTATCAGCGCCTCCAATATTTTGAAACCGGCACTGGCAAAAGGGCAGCTTCAGTGCATCGGCGCAACAACATTTAGCGAATACAAACGTTATATCGAAACCGATAAAGCGCTGGAACGGCGCTTTCAACCGATCACCGTAAAAGAGCCATCGATTAATGAAACCATTGAAATCTTGAACGGCTTGCGAGAGCGTTACGAAGATCATCACGATATTAATTACCAGGATGAAGCCATTACAATGGCAGCAAAACTTTCCGAGAAATATATTTCCGACCGCTATTTGCCGGATAAAGCGATTGATTTGTTGGATGAAGCAGGCGCTAAAAAACATCTCCAAGTTATTTATGTTTCGCCGGAAATTAAACAGTTGGATCGCGAACGGCAAAAATTAAAAGATGAGCAAATGGCCAGCTACGAACGCGGCGATTTCGAAAATGTGGCAGCCTTGCAGCAGCAGGCCACGATTTTAAATCAACAATTACAAGCGCTTAAGCAAGAATCACAGGCAAAAAGAGAACCAGTTAGCAACATCGTTTCTGTTGATGATGTTGCAGCAGTTATCACACGTTGGACCGGTATTCCCGCACAACGTATGCTGGAAACGGAAGTGGAAAAAATGCTCCAGATGGAAGACAACCTCCACAAACGAGTAATTGGTCAGGATGTCGCAATTAAAGCCGTTAGCGACGCCATTCGCCGCAACCGTGCGGGCTTAAAGGAAGCGGATCGCCCTATCGGCGCCTTCCTGTTTCTCGGCCCTACCGGCGTCGGAAAGACCGAGTTAGCTAAAGCCCTGGCAGAATTTTTGATGGATGATGACAAACGGATTATCCGCCTGGACATGTCGGAATATATGGAAGCACACACCGTTTCCCGGATGTTAGGTTCGCCCCCCGGCTACGTTGGTTACGGCGAAGGCGGCCAGCTTACAGAAGAAGTTAAACGAAACCCGTATTCTATCATTTTATTGGATGAGATCGAAAAGGCACATCCCAACATTTTTAATGTGATGTTGCAGATTTTCGATGAGGGGCATTTAACCGATGCCCAGGGAGCGAAAGTTTCCTTCAAAAACACGATTGTCATCGGTACTTCCAACATCGGCGGGCAGGAGATCGCCAAAGATGTAAAACGCATTGGATTTGATACATTTAAAGAGGATGAAAAAACCTATGATGATATGAAAAAACTCATCATGAACGATGTGCGAAAATTTTTCAAACCGGAATTCATCAACCGCCTTGATGACATCATTGTTTTCCATTCGCTAACGAAAGAAAATTTCAAACAAATTGTGGAATTGGAACTGAACAAGTTGAAAAAACGCCTGGCGGAAGAAGAAATCGACATCGATTTTACTGGCAACGTAAAAGCGATGCTCTTGAAATTCGGCTTCAGCGAAATTTACGGCGCCCGACCGCTCAAACGCGAAATCGAAAACCGCATCGAAAATCCCCTCTCGCAAATGCTGATGAAAAATGAATTGGCAAAGGGTAAAAAAGTGATATTGGATGAGAAAGATGGGGAAATATTTATAAAATAGAATCTATTTCAATATTCTTACAACTGTTGTTACCGGTAATTATGTGAGCATAATTACCGGTGACAAAGAACTTATCGCCGTAAAAGGGTATGTGAGCACAGATGTTTTAAGCCCTCCCGATTTCTATAAATATGAAATTCTAAAACGATTATGATTCAAACCAGCTTTGAATTCTCTTTACCACTTTTCATTGATATTCACTTCCAATTTATCATTCCAATAAATATTTCGACTAATCATCACCTGTAACTTTAAATTTTGAATTCGCGTAGCAAAGGTTGTATTTTCCAATTGGAACGGTTATTTTATAACAATTGAACGATGCAAAAAATGTTAGCCAAAGGAAGCCTCCATGCCCACAACCCTCGGAAAAATTCTTGTTGTTGATGATGATGAAGATGTATTATTTGCCGCCAAACTTTTACTCAAAAAACACGCCGATGTCGTTCATACCGAAAAAAACCCTCATGCCCTTCCCACACTCCTAAAAAATGAAAGCTACGATGTTATTCTGCTGGATATGAATTTTACGAAAGACAGCACCAGCGGAAAGGAAGGATTTTACTGGTTGAATGAGATTCTTCAGATTGATCCATCGGTTGTGGTCATTTTGATTACCGCTTACGGCGATGTCGATTTAGCAGTGCGCGCAATGAAGGAAGGCGCTACCGATTTTGTGGTAAAACCCTGGCAAAACGAAAAACTCCTTGCAACGCTTTCCGCGGCAACGGATTTACGCCATTCGCGCGTCCAGGTGGACAGCCTGCGTTCCCGCCAGGAACGCCTGAGCGAAGATTTGGATCAACCGTTTTCCGAACTTGTTGGCACTTGCGCTGCAATGCAGCAAGTTTTCGGCACTATCGAAAAGGTAGCGGAAACCGAGGCTAATGTTCTAATTTTAGGCGAGAATGGCACTGGTAAAGAATTGGTTGCGCGCGAGCTTCACCGGCAATCCGGTCGCAGCAAGGAGGTTTTTATCAATGTCGATATGGGTGCGCTGAGCGAGACGTTATTTGA
>CAXHHS010000175.1:0-9994 GCA_964015645.1 uncultured bacterium | reverse complement strand
AGTTTGAGCCGATAGAAATAGTGTATGAAGATGAAGATTTGCAAACGCTTACAAAGGAAGAATTAAAAATCCGAGCTGCTGCTTTAAAAGATTTAAAAAATGGCCATACCATCAAATTTCGGGATGTAAAAGATAAATGGCTTCAGGGTAAAAATGCCAACCTATGATCTCGAACTTCATAAAAAAGTGGCAAAATTCATCGATAAACAACCGCCGAAATTAAAAATCCGAATCGCATCTGCTCTTGAGAAACTTCAAGAAAACCCCTACCGTGAATATTTCGACATCAAAAAATTAAAAAATCTTGATCAAGATTATCGCCTTCGAATCGGTAAATTCCGGTTTTTGTATACGATTTTTGAAAATCGCTTGTTGATTTATATGTATAAAGCTGATTCCAGAGGCGATGTTTATAAATAACTTAAAACTTCCCAAACCTTCCAATCTTAAATTTAAGATATAAATCCGAAACATTTTCGTCTTCTTCGCGAAGTATTCGTTATTTCACTTCTTTTGGATTTGGGGGGAAAGAACCTGATTGTAAGAAACAAATTCATCACCACCCTAACAACAGGGAGACAACCATGTTACAGAGCTACCTCAAAATTGCCCTTCGGAATATTTTCAAACACAAAGGCTATTCGCTAATTAACATCCTGGGATTGGCGATTGGTATGGCATGCTGCGTGTTGATTATGCTGTTTGTTCAACACGAGCTTAGCTACGACCGTTATCACGAACATGCTGATAATATTTATCGCCTGGAACGTGATATTAATTTTCAGGGTATATCCGGTGTGTACCCGGTAACGGCACACCCCTACGGCCCGGCGTTACAAAGCGATTTCCCGGAAGTAATCGCAGCCACGCGAATCTGGCCTTCGGAAACCGATTATCTCGATCAGAACCATCAATACCAGCGCGGCTACTTTATTTACGCCGACGACAATGTGTTCGATGTTTTTTCCTGGAAGATGGTCAAAGGCGACCCGAAAACAGCATTAACCGAACCGTTCGCGATTGTCATTACCGAATCGCTGGCGGAAAAATTTTTTCCGGGCAGCGACCCTATGGGAAAAACCCTTACGATGCAGTGGGGTAATGATTACGATTATAAAATAACCGGCGTGATACAGGATGTTCCTGATAATTCGCATTTTACTTTCGACGCCATTGCCTCTTACGCCAGCGCTTATTCCATCCAGGGCGAGCAGCAAATGAGCATCTGGCTTAGCAATAATATTTACACATACTTACAGCTTCAAAACAAATTTAACCCCGCCGAATTAGAAGCCAAGCTGCCAGCATTTCAGGAAAAATATATGGGAAACCAGGCGCGGGCAATAATGGGACCGGAAGCGGATATCAATGCATTTGCGACGCTGCGGTTAAAGCCGATGACAAGTATTCACCTCTACTCCAATTTAGAACATGAAATCCAGCCAAACGGTGACATCAACATTGTCTATATATTCTCCGGGATAGCACTATTAATTTTGTTGATTGCCTGTATCAACTTCATGAACCTCGCCACTGCCCGCTCAATGGATCGTGCAAAAGAAGTCGGGCTGCGAAAAGTTGTGGGTGCGGAACGCTCGCGATTAATTTTTCAATTCCTGGGAGAATCAATCATTTTAGCGCTAATTTCGCTGGTTTTGGCGATTCTTTTGATTGAATCGTTATTGCCAATTTTCAACCAGCTTACCGGAAAAGAATTAGCCGTATCGTACCTGCAAAATCCTCTCACAATATTGGGCTTTGCCGGTATCGCTCTTTTTGTTGGAATTTTCGCCGGGAGTTATCCGGCATTTGTGCTCTCCGCATTTCAGCCGATTACCGTTTTGAAAGGCCGGTTTAAGACCAATGCCAAAGGCGCCTGGCTGCGCAAGGGCCTGGTCGTTGCCCAATTTACGATCTCAATTGCCCTGATTATCGGAACAATAGTTGTAATGAATCAATTGGATTTTTTGCGCAATAAAAAATTGGGATTTAACAAAGAACATGTAATTGTAATGCCCATTTATGATGCCAACTTAAAACCGCCGCAAATGCGTGCTTTGCTAAATGAGATTCGCCAAAATCCATCGGTTGTCAATTTGGCTACTGCAAATGCGATACCGGGCAACCGGCGTTACAGCGATACCATGTTTAAAAAAAGCAATATCGGGGACCCATTAGCAGATATGACCAGCTCCCAATATATTTTTGTAAGCCATGATTTTATTCCGACTTTGGGGATAGAAATGGTTGCCGGCCGTAATTTTTCACGCGATTTTCCTACAGATACCCTGGGTGGATATATTATAAATGAGGCAGCCTTAAAGAAAATCGGTTGGGCTTCTGCCGAAGAAGCAATCGGTAAAGATTTTAGCCGTGCTACCGGGGCGACTCCAATGGCATTTAAAGAGGGCAAAATAATTGGTGTGGCTAAAAATTTTCATTTTAAATCTTTACACCAGGAAATTGAGGGGATTGTAATGGAATTAGGCCCCCGGGCTTACTCTTATGTTCTGGTGCGAACCCGCCCGGATAATATTTCGGAATCAATCGCCTTTCTGGAAGAAAAAATGGGAGAGTTTTCCCCCACCTATCCCTTCACCTATTTTTTCCAGGATGAGCATTTCGACAAACTCTATCGCAGTGAAGACCAGCAGCGGGAGGTTTTCAGCTATTTTACATTTTTGGCTATTTTTATTGCCTGTATGGGATTGCTGGGATTGGCTTCTTTTACCGCCGAGCAACGCACTAAAGAAATCGGTGTGCGGAAAGTTATGGGCGCTTCCACACCGAATATAATACTGTTACTTTCAGCCGAGTTTTTGAAATGGGTTGCAATCGCTAACATTATTGCCTGGCCGGCAGCCTGGTTTTTTACAGGAAATTGGTTGAATAATTTTCATTACCGGATTGAATTGGGATTGGCGCCCTTTCTTATTGCTGGCAGCATTGCCCTGGGAGTCGCGTTAATAACTGTTTTTTCCCAGGCGTTAAAAGCCGCGCAAACCAACCCCATAGAAGCACTGCGCCATGAATAATTAGCTCGCGGGTTTTTGAATGCCGATTTTTCTCTTTGGTTTTTTTTCAATATCTTTGATCAAAAACCAGGGAGATAAAAATGTCCGAACCAAAACCGATTTCCGCTGATTTTCCGTTTGAATCCCGCTTCGTAGAAGTGCTGGGTTCTAAAATGCACTATATCGAAAAGGGAGAAGGCGACCCGCTACTGTTTCTTCACGGAAATCCCACCTCGTCTTATTTATGGCGAAACGTTATCCCCCATTTAATCTCGCATGGCCGATGTATCGCCCCGGATTTGATCGGTATGGGAAAATCCGATAAACCGGATATCGGGTACCGTTTTTTTGATCACGCCCGCTACCTTGATGGCTTTATCGAATACCTGGATTTGAGAAACATCACGCTGGTGATCCATGATTGGGGTTCTGCGTTGGGATTTTATTATGCCATGCACAATCCCTCAAATATCAAGGCAATTGCCTTTATGGAAGGGGTAATCGCCCCGGTAAGATGGTCGGATTTTCCAAAGGATTATAAACGAGTGTTTAAAATGATGCGCACATCCGGCGTTGGTTGGTTTATGATCAACGTGATGAATGGGTTTGTAAAGCAACTTCTCCCCCAGGCAACTGTTCGCAAACTAACCGAAGCGGAAATGCAATACTACAAAGCGCCGTATCCGACAATCGCCAGCCGCAAACCATTGCGCCAATGGCCGCGGGAAATTCCCATCGATGGCCAGCCGGCAGATGTTCACGAAGCCGTGACCAATTACAATCGCTGGTTGCAAGAAACGGAAATCCCCAAACTGCTGATTTACGCCAAACCCGGCGGCACCGTTCGAAAAGCGCAAGTGGAATGGTGCAAACAAAATTTAAAAAATCTGGAAACCATCGATTTCGGCAAAGGTATTCATTTTATCCAGGAAGATAATCCACATTTAATTGGGAAGGCGGTTGCAAAGTGGTATCAAGAATTATAGTGGTTTTTGCCGTGAGTAACTCCCAAAAAATTATTTTGGAATTAGAGTGCTGTACTTATAGATTTAGATAACAGGATAATGAGGAATTACATATGGAAACCAGTAAAACAGTATTAGAGAAAGCATTAAAATTAAAACCTCAAGACAGGTATACGCTAATTGAAGGTCTTATCCAAAGCCTGGATGAACCAAATAAAGAAATTGATCTCATTTGGGCAGAGGAAGCCGAAAAGAGACTTACAGCTTATCGCAACGGTAAATTAAAGGGGATTTCATTCAAAGAGGTATTTGGAGAAGATATCTAAAATGCATGTTGTTTTTAATGAACTTGCGAGAGATGAATTGAACGATGCTATCGCTTTGTATGAGTTAGAAGTTAAAGGGCTGGGCGTACAATTTCGGCAAGAGATTATAGATGGCATAAAGAGAATTTTCAAACACCCTAAAGCGTGGTCTGTCGAAAGAGGCGAGATAAGGCGATATATTCTTCATAAATTTCCCTACAAAATATTATATTCAATCGAAAAAGATCACATTTATATTATAGCAATCGCACACCAACATAGACGCCCGGATTATTGGATTGAAAGAGAAAATTAACAAAGCATTTATATAATAGTAGCAGCGGCAAATGCAGATGTAGCCATTATCTTTACTGCATTGTGTGAGCCGCTGCCACTCGTACGTGAATATTCCGAATTTTAAATGAACGTCATGCCAAAGCTCAAACCAACTTTGTAGAAATACTACTTCACCAACGACATTCTTCGGGTACTGATAAAATTATTCGTTTTCAAACAATAAAAGTAGATGCCCGAGGCCATTTGATGGCCGCCGAACGTCGTTTCGTATACACCGGGTGCTTTTATGCCATTTACCAAATCCGCCACTTTTTTGCCGGATGTATCAAACACTTCCAGGCTTACCATTGTGGATTTGGAAATCGTGTAGCGAATCCGGGTTTCCGGGTTGAAAGGATTGGGGTAGTTTTGGAATAGTTGAAAATGCTGCGGAGCTTGCAGATCAGCTTCTCCATCTGCCAGGCTCGTAACGGAGTTAACACCAATGATTCTCCGTAATTTGCGGTCACCGCTATCGTGGGAAATATAGATCGTATCTCCGGAAGCGGTGGCAGAAATCCCATTGGGCACGTTAAACTGCGCTGTCTCTACCGGGCCGTCAACGGTTCCCGGTTCGCCGGTGCCGGAAAATTCTACCACTTCCCCGGAAGGCGATACCCGGTAAATATAATGTGATTCATATCCCGTTACCCACACGTAACCACTGGCATAGGTCAAATACCCGGCAATCGTATTAACGGATGCGATCATCGTCGTATTTCCATCTGGTGTTGTTCGAAAAATGTTCCCATTTAAAAAGTTCGCCGAATATAAATTTCCGCTTTCATCAAAAGAAGCATCTACAGCGCCGGTATCAAGCCCGGCGGCGTATGTGCTCATCGTACCATCAGGTGTATATTTTGCTATCTGTCCACCAAACCACATTGATACATACAAATTATCTTCCGAATCTATATCGATGCCAACCGGGAAATCTGTTAATCCTTGCACAAACGGGCTAACCGTTCCATCCGGGGAGACTTTTCTGATTGAGCTATTTCCGGAACTGGAAACGTACAAATCTCCATGGGAATCAAACGCCATACCGGTAATAAACCGCAGGGTAAGGCTGGTGGCATAAACGGAAGTTTCGCCATCGGGGGTAATTTTATGAATGGTATTAGCGCGGTCGGCATGATATACATTACCATCCGGGCCAACCACTAAATAATCGGTAATAAAATCGCTGGTATCTAAAACCGTTTCCACGGTTTGCGCATTCGCCAGCGAAAGCCCGAAAAAGACAAAACATAAAAAACCCAGTAAAAATTTCTTCATAGCAATCCTCCTAAGATAGGTTAGTGGTAAATTACAGCGTCGTCAAATTGACAGTTGCTTTGTAAGGATAAACATCGTTTCTCCAATTCAGAACCACTGCACTGTGAAACGAGTTATCTCAATCAACATACAGGCATAAAATATCGATCAACGACTATCACCTGCCTGTAGAAATGTTGTAGAAGCGCTGTGGTTGGGCTGTATTTTTTTTGTTGTGCCATATTCAGGGCATAAACGCCTTTTTTTAATCGTCTTATATCCGCTTTAAATGACCTGATTAGGGCATAGATTTTGTGCCGGTAAACCATTAATTTTTTCAGAATACAACAAATAAGCGAGGGCGTAATCGAAGCAATGCAAACGATATTAGACCGGCACTCGGTAGTTTATCAAATTGCCGGATGGGTAGTTGATGTAGACAGCGACCAGTTGTTAAAAAATGAGAAAACCATCAAGTTAGAACCAAAAATCATGAAGGTTCTTTTGTGTTTGATGGAAAACCGGGGAAGGATGGTTACGAAAGACGATCTTTTGCAAACTGTTTGGGAAGATGTAACGATTACCGACCATCCACTGAATCGTTCTATTTCGCGACTCAGAAAGATTTTTCAAGACGACCCTCGTGCTCCCAAAGTAATCGAAACGATTCCCAAAAAAGGATACCGGCTAATCTGCCCGGTAGAAAAAATTGTTGACTGCACTCCGAACCAGCCAGCAGTCAAATTGCCTTTTTCCGCCCAGGCAAATAACGGTGTGCATAAAAAACCTGCGCCTTCGAAAACGAAATACTTGATTCCGGCACTTTGTTTTTTGTTGTTGATATTAGCGGGCAACTTTATCCCCATTAATGCCCCAATTGCAACAAAGGAATTATACACAAATCGTACGGCAATTCCCTTAACAACGTCTCTTGGGCTGGAAAGAAGCGTTTCCTTTTCCCCGGATGATCAAAAAATCACCTACCTCCATAAAGACCCGGAAACCAAACAATGGGATGTTTATTTACAAAAAATTGACGGCACACCAATACGACTGACGAATTCCCCCTCCCTGAAGCGCAATGCTTGCTTTTCGCCGGATGGCAACAGTGTTTCTTTTATCGACACTGATGATAATGGCAGCAGCGTTGTTTCGATTTCGCTAATCGACAGCTCGATTTCGAAACATGTGACTGAAATTGACGAAACCATTATTAGTTTCGATTGGTCGCCCGACGCAAAAACGATTGCCTATTCCATCAGAACGTCAGCAGATAATCCGACCGCTTTATTTCTGCTATCGCTTTCAACCGGAAAAAAAGTGCAATTAACCTCTCCCAAAGCAAATTATTATGGGGATCGTTTGCCAAAATTTTCCCCGGATGGCAGCAAAATTGTGTTTGCCCGCTTCGACTCGCAATACAATGATGATTTATATCTAATTTCGATGAAAGACTATCGGCTGAAGCGATTGAGTTTCGACAATCAAATTATTTTCGGCCTGGATTGGTCGCCCTTGACCAGCGAGATCATCTACTGCGTATACGACAATGGCGTGTATCGCCTGAAATCGATCAATACCAATGGCGAATCTCACCTGCTAAAATTGTCGTTTGTAACGCCGTATGGTACATTTCCCTCGGTATCTCATTCCGGTAAACAGATAGCGTATGAGGAGTGGATTTTACGTAAAAATATTTACAGCGCTTCTATTGATGGTCCCAATGGAAAAATCGAAAATTTGGAGACGGCAGTTACCTCTTCCGTTGCGGAATGGAATGCCAAACTCTCCCCGGATGGTAGTAAAATTGTGTTTTTGTCGGACCGCTCCGGCAGTAATGAGTTGTGGATGTCCGGCCTTGACGGCAGCAATTTACAGAAGATTATCGATATGCAAGTTCCCTACAACTGTATGCCCTCCTGGGCGCCAAACGGTCGCGATTTTGTTTTTGCAGTTAAACCCGGGGAAAACTATTTGACTTATCGCTATACCCTGGAAGATGAATCCACAAAATTGATCGAATCCGATGCAGTGGTCCCGGAATACTCTCGTGATGGCAACTGGATATATTTTTCTTCCGTACGCAGCGGCGATTGGCGAATTTGGAAGATTCCGGCTTCCGGCGGCGATGCCGAGCAGATAACCCAAACCAACGGATTTGCAGCAATGGAATCCGTCGATGGCAAAACGTTGTTTTATTGCAAACGCGGTATTCCGGGAATTTGGAAACACCTGGGCGAAGGAAAAGAGGTAGTTGTTATCGATGAATTGCAAATTTTCGATACCCAAAACTGGTTGGTTGTAGAAGAAGGAATTTACTATTTTCGGCGAGCCAAAAATTATCACCCGGTGCTGGTGTTTTATAATTTCCGGGAAAAATCCGCAACACCGTTAGAACATCCATTGCTGAAACAATATCGTTTGGATGACGGGCTTAGCCTAAACCCGCAGGGCAATACGCTCTTCTTTTCCCTGGGCGATCACATTGAAAGTGACATCAAAATGATTGAGTTTTTATATTAACGGTATCCTTTCATCCCAATTTTTGCAGTGTGTCCCACCTTTGAAAACCTGTTCAAAAATACGCCGTAGCCTCCTGTAAATTTATTTTCACTAAACTTAGAGGAGCTTATTATGGAAAGATTTAGCCAAAAACCAGGGATTTTTATTTTGGTCAGTATGTTTATTTTAATTGGGATTTTTACCGCGCCAATTTTTTCCCAGCAACTGGATTTGCCGCGCGTTAGCCAGCGAGCGCAAATTTCCCAGCGCATTGGAATATCCGATGTTACAATTGTTTATCACAGCCCGGGTGTAAAAGAGAGAGAAATTTGGGGGAAACAGGTTCCGCACGGCCAGGTTTGGCGTGCCGGTGCAAATGAAAACACGACAATAGAATTTTCGCATGATGTAAAAATAAATGGCCAACCGTTGAAAGCCGGCGCCTATGGATTACACATGATTCCGGAAAAGTCACAATGGACAATTATCTTTTCCAATAACTCCACAAGTTGGGGGAGCTTTTCTTATAAGCAAGAAGAGGATGCCCTTCGCATTAACGTAACGCCGAAGATGGCTGAGCATCGCGAATGGTTGTCGTATGATTTTACTGATCGCGGCGGCAATTCCGCAACCGTAGTTTTGCATTGGGAGAAGTTGCAAGTTCCCTTTTCGGTGGAAGTTGCAGTAAATGATATTGTATTAAACGATATTCATTCCAAAGCTGGTTTTTCCTGGCAAAGCCTGGCGCAGGCGGCGAATTATTGCGTGCAAAATGAAATGAATTATGAAGAAGCAATGGCTTGGATCGACCAATCCATTCGCCTGAACGAAAATTTCAGGAATTTAAATGTAAAATCCAACCTGCTGGCTAAAATGAAAAGAATGGCAGATGCGGAAAAAATCATGGATCGTGCAGTAGAAGTTGCCGACCAGGAATGGATGCTCAATTTTTATGGCTACCAGCTCGTTGGTCAGGAAAAGTTAGATAAAGCAATTAAAGTATTTCGCATGAATGTAGAACGCTACCCCGAATCCTGGAATGTTTACGATAGCCTGGCAGAAGCCTTAACCAAAAAAGGCGACAAAAAAGGCGCCAGGGAAAATTATGAGAAGGCTGTAATGTTATTACCGGCCGATGATTCCGGTGGCAATAAAGAAAGAATTCAATCGATTATTGCCAGTTTGTAACTTTTTAAAAGCCACTCCACTGCTCGCCCGCAAAAAAAATTGTGTATTGCCTTTTGCGGGCGGGTCTATTTAAACCCATCAATCGTCCTTCAAAACTTATAAATAAGCCCCAGGTTAACCAGCGTATTGCGATTATCATTCCGATCGTTATTGCGATCCTGGTCATTATCATAATTCGCAAACAATTGGATTTGCCAATTCTCGGTTATCGGAATCCATCCAAATAAACTGATGGAATGCACCAGGCGATCGGAATAAAAAGAGTCGAAAATCGAGGTTTGGGCATTTGGATAAGTGCGCCAGTTGGTGCGGTATTCCAGGTTTAGGATGGCTCCCTTTAAATTCATATATTCCGCAACAACAACCACGCCCGTGGATTCAAAATCACCTTGCGCCGCCAGTGCTCAATCTGTTGTGCGATCAACCG
>CAXHHS010000174.1:0-10012 GCA_964015645.1 uncultured bacterium | reverse complement strand
ACCGAAAACCGTTATCCTGGGGGCAAACTATCCCGATCCTTTTAATGCCGAAACCGGTATTGAATACGCCTTGCCGCAAGATGCCCGGGTTCGCCTGGAAATATTCGACATCCTGGGACAGCGGGTGCGCACGTTGGCGGACGAAGTGCAATCTGCCGGGTTCAAAAAAATTACCTGGAACAGCACCAACGATGCCGGAGAAGAAGTCGCTTCCGGTGTCTATTTCATCCAACTCACGGTAGGCGAACAGCGGTTAGTTGGGAAAATGACGCTGCAAAAATAAAAAAGATAAAGGAAAAAGGATGAAGGGCAGAGATTTATCTCCTTTATCCTTTTTCCTTTACCCTTCATCTTTGCACTTAGTGCATTAAATTTTTCAAATTCAGATTGTGCAAGAAATCAAGCGAATTCTATCCGCCGCTGGTTACTTTAAGCGAAAGGTATAAGCGGTTTTTTGTTTCTTCTTCCTTGAAATTCTTCTTCTTAAGTCATTCCCTTGTAGAAAACAAGGTATTTTAAGTCTCGATTTCCTCTTCAAACAAGGAGTTAACGGATTGGAGTGTGTGGATGCGTTTTGATAATAGAAATGCATGTGGAATTATTTTGTTTAAAAAATTTAGAATACAAATTTTAGCGCTAATATTCATTGTTTTGTCTTTCTTGTTATTTTCTTCCTCAATAATGTTAGCGCAGTCAGAGCCGGTTGAGGTAGGGTACCGAACGCTCGATTTCGGCAACCATGTATTGAGCGAGCCAACCGGTGAAAAGCCGGAGAGCAAACTCTGGTGGAACGACGGGTACTGGTGGGGCAGCCTTTGGGACCCCGATAGCAGAGATTATGAAATACACCGGTTTGAATTAGACGATCAGGAGTGGATTAGCACCAATACAACGCTTGATACCCGCGGGGAAACATTGGCGGACGCGCTTTGGGATGGCAGCAAATTATATATCGCCTCTCACTTTTTTACCAGCGATAACCCCGGAACAACTTCCGATGCTAATTCTGCAAAACTGTACCGTTATAGTTATAATCCCTCGAATAAAACATATTCGCAGGATGCCGGTTTTCCGGTACAAATAAATCAGTCAAAGTCAGAAACATTAGTTTTAGCAAAAGATTCTGCCGGTAAGTTATGGATCACCTGGACGCAAAACGGCGATGTGATGATCAACTGCAGTGATGGGAATGATTTGAACTGGGGAACACCTTTCAAACTCCCGGCGCAAGACCGCGATGTCGCGGATGATGATATTTCATCCGTAATCGCATTTGACGGAAGTAAAATCGGTATTATGTGGAGCAACCAGGATCGCAAAAAAATGCACTTCGCGGTTCACCTCGATAGCGATTCGGCGAACGTCTGGCAGGATGAAGAAACCGTGCTCCATGAGCCGGGGTTAGGGAATATTGCTGATGATCACATTAATATGGCTACCGCTTGCGATAATAGCGGCAATATATATGCAGTTACCAAAACCAGTTTAGGCCAGGATGAAGATGATCCGCTTACAATGGTTCTTCACCGCGAGCCAGATGGGGACTGGCATGATTATGAATATGGTACTGTAGAATACGGTCTTACTCGCGCAGTCCTGTTAATTGATGACGAAAACCAGCAGCTTTATGTTTTTGCCGCCAGTAATAATGTAAGCAATCAACAAGATGCGATTTATTATAAAGTGACCGATTTGGATGATATCAATTTTGAATCCGGCCTGGGAACGCCGTTTATTTTAAGTGATGATGATCAACAGGTCAACAATCCCACCTCCACAAAGCAGTGTATCAATGGGCAAACCGGCTTATTGGTATTAGCCAGCGATAAAAGCGAACGAACCTATTTACATAACTATCTCGATATTAATCGCAAACCGATCGTTACATCTTTTTCACCGGAACTGGGGCCGGCGAATACCACTGTTACACTTACCGGAAAATTGTTTAGCGGCGCAACGAGCATTGTTTTTAATGAAACGCCGACGAATAATTTTGTGATCGTATCGCCGACGGAAATTCAAGTGATTATCCCGCAAGGCGCCACCTCCGGGCCGATTACCGTTATCAATTCCGAAGGCGGCACGCCCAGCCTGGAAGAATTTACCGTAACTATTCCCCCATTCGATTTAACGATGTTTACCAATGGTCCCGGGAGTATTTCCCTAAACCCGCCCGGCGGCTCTTACACTACCGTAACCGATGTAACCGTAACCGCCGTCGCTGACAATGGTTATGTCTTCGCCGGATGGGATGGCGACCTCCAGGGATTTGATAATCCCCAAACCCTTACCATGAACACTGACCGAACAATCTTCGCCAGTTTTGTGGAAGACTTTGCCGGCCAATTTCCTGAATTGGAAGAAGTGGTAAGCGGCACTGCGTTTGAAGAAAAACAAGTTTCTACTACCGAAGCTATTACTAAAGTGAATCACGCCCTGTATTTGGCCGCAATTTCTAACCAGGATAACGAAGATGTAGAAGCCGTTACCGGTTTGGGATTGGAGTGGTCTCGCGTGGATGCCCAATGCGGCGGCCGCGGCGACATCAACCTGGAAGTTTGGATGGCCCAGGGAGAACCGTTTGGCAGCGGTATTGTTACCGCGTTTTTCGATAAAGAACCCGACGGCTCGGTCATCGCTGTTTCGCGCTATTCCAAAATCGATTTTGTCAACCCCATCGGAACCGTTGTTTCCAAAAACGATAATGGCATCGATGGCGATTGTGATGATGGCGACCGGGACGACCGTTACAGTTTCGATTTACAGACCACTGATAACGCTTCCGTCATTTACAGCGTCGCCGGAATGCGCCATCGCACCCATGAAGCGCGCAACGGATTTGAAGAATATATCGAAGTCGCCTCCGGCAACACCAGCAACGACGCCGGCATCGCCGTTATGCAGAAAGAAATTAGCAATCCATCCGATGAGGAAGTGGAAGGCCGCTTTAGCGACGATGTTGATTATTCCGTAATCGGTATCGAAATCAAAAAAGGCAGCGGCGGCACCGGCGGCAATTTATTTTCCCTGGCAGTTAACCAAACCGGCCACGGCATAGTTACACTTAACCCCAATAAACCCGCGTACGAAGATGGCGAGACGGTTGTCGTTTCCGCAGAACCGGCCAGCGGCTATCGATTTAATAATTGGAGCGGTGACGCCAGCGGCACATCAACATTAACGACTATTACCATTGAAGGCGACAGCGAAATTACCGCCCACTTCCTGGCACAATACACGCTAAGTGTCACCGAAGTTGGACGCGGTGCAGTTCAAATAGTCCCGGAAATGGCAATTTACGATAGCGCAACCGTCGTGGCATTAAACGCCACACCGGAACCCGGCTATCGTTTTACCGGCTGGACCGGCGATACGTTAAGCGAAGCAAGCGCCATTGTTTTGAATATGAAGGCTTCCAGGAATCTAATTGCAACGTTCGTACCGGTTTATACCCTGACGACCAATATTTTCGGATTCGGAACCATCAGTTTTGACCCGCCGCCAAATGCGGAGGGGGTTTATGACAGCGCCCAGGTGGTTGCCGTATCCGCAATCCCGGATTCCGGGCATATATTTGTCGGTTGGAGCGGCGATTTTACCAGCCAGGATCAAGTTATTTTATTGGTGATGGATGGGGACAAAACTCTCAACGCCACATTTGTTGATTGGACATCGCAGATATTTACTGTCAATGTTCAAAAACACGGCGTCGGAACCATCATTATACATCCTCCCGGCGGCATTTACGGCGGCGGCACATCCGTTACCATTACCGCCTTGCCGGAACCTAACCACGCCTTTACCGGTTGGAGCGGTGATTTAACCGGCCTGGAAAACCCGGTAACGATTCTCGTGAATGAAAATAAAGATATTGTCGCGGATTTTTTCCCGCGTTACGCGCTGGATGTTAACGTTGTCGGCCCCGGAACCCTTAATATCGATCCGCCCGGCGGCATTTACGATAGCGCCGCGGTAGTGCAGCTAACCGCCATTCCCCAACCGGGATTTATTTTCAACGGCTGGAGTGGTGATGAAAACGACTTAGAGAATCCCAAAAATTTAGTAATGGATACCGATAAATCGCTGACCGCTACCTTTGTAACCCAATACAGCGTTACCACCAATGTGGAAGAAGGCGGCAGGATTTTGCTCGATCCACCCAACAGCATTTACGGCGAAGGAACCGAGGTCAGTTTTGCAGCCCTGCCAGACCCGGGATTCATTTTCGATCATTGGAGCGGCGATTTAAGCGGAAATCAAAATCCGAAAATTGTGACGTTGGCGTCGGATATACATGCCGTCGCCGAATTCACCACCCTGGATGCGCTTGATCTCGACTCGTTATTGGATATCAGCGTCAATTTTGCCGACGCCCAACTTCGCAATTCTGTTAGTGAAATCGATGAAACCGATCGCTTTCCGCGTGGCACGAAAGAAGACGGAACCTGGGAAACCAAAAGCCCCAATGAATGGGTGAGCGGCTTTTTCCCCGGCGCTTTATGGATTTTGTATAAATTATCCGATGACGCCGATTTTAAAAATTGGGCGGAAGAACGAACCGAGGAATTGGAAAGCCAAAAAAATAATGATAACAGCCATGAGATCGGTTTTAAGGTTTTCCTGAGCTTTGGAAATGGCTACGAGCTAACCGGCAACGAAGCATACAAAGCGGTTATCCTGGAAGCAGCGCAGACGATGGCAAGCCGCTATAATCCAACCGTCGGCGCCATTCAATCCTGGAACAATTGGCATTTTCCTATCACTATCGAAAGCCTGGCGACCCTGGAAATGCTGCTGTGGGGTGCGCGCAATGGCGGCGATCAGGCCTGGTACGATATGGCGGTTAGTCACGGGCTGAAGGTAAAAGAAGACTTTGTTCGCCCCGATGGCAGTGTATACGAAATTATCGACTATGATGAAAATGATGGCGATCTTATCGATCATGAAAGAGATCGCTCGGAATCTACGGAAACCACCTGGTCTGCCGGGCAGGCCTGGGCAATCTACGGTTTTACCATGCTCTATCGCGAGACCGGTGATAGCCGCTTTTTGGAAGCCGCGCAGCAAACGGCCGATTATTTTATCGCTAATCTTCCCAGCGATTTAGTCCCTTATTGGGATTTTAACGCCCCGTTAATCCCGGATACGGAAAAAGACGTAACCGCCACCGCGATTGCTGCTGCTGCCCTGCAAGAACTCGGCAGTTTCGTAACCGATCCGTTTGCTCAATTAACTTATCAAACAACGGCGTATAGTATGCTTCAGGCATTATCTGCGCCGCCCTACATTGCAGAAGGCTCCAACAGCAGCGGTATTTTGCTGCACGCCGTGCGCAACCACCCGGATGAAAGAGATGTCGATGTTTCTCTCATTTATGCGGATTATTATTTCCTGGAAGCCATTCGCCGCTTTAAAAGCCAGCCAAAGGTGTTATACAATTTATCAATGAATCTCTCCGGCGATGGTGAAGTGGCCATCAATCCGCAAGGCGTTTCATTTCCCAGTGGAACGGAGGTAACCCTGTCCGCCACACCGGCCTTCCGGCATGAATTTTCCGGCTGGAGCGGAGACCTTAGCGGCATCGAAAATCCCGTAACGATTACGATGGATTCTCATAAAGACATTACCGCAATTTTTACGGAATTAACCAATCAAAAAGTAGTATTCACCGAAATTAATGGTGCCGGAAACATTCTATTGAACCCACCGGGCGGAATTTATGAAGTCGGCACAACCGTTACCCTCACAGCCGTTCCCGCTCCCGGCGGCTTGTTCGATGGTTGGGGCGGCGCGCTCTCCGGTACTCAAAATCCGCAAACCATTGTAATTTCCGAGGACGTTACGGTCAGCGCTTCATTTATCAGCCGTTACTCGTTAACGGTAAATGACGATCCGAACGGCAGTATCATCATCAGCCCGGAATTGGATTTTTATGATGAAGGAACTCCGGTTACGCTGATTGCCATTCCCTCATCCGGCTATCAATTTAATAGCTGGAGCGGCGATTTAAATAGCAGCGATAATCCCACCACGATCATTATGGATGCGGATAAAATCATCACCCCGTTATTTATCCCGGATGCCGCAACCCATTTAAATACCTATACCGGCACTTCGGAAGATGAAGTTTTCGTCTCAACAGATGATGACGTCCCGGCTTCCCCGGAGAATTTTTACCTGGCGTCAATCGTCACGCGAAATAATTTTAATGTAAGCTCAGTCTCCGGCCTGGGGCTTACCTGGACACAATTGAAAGCACGCTGCGCCGGCCGCAATCAAACTACTGCAGAAGTTTGGATGGGGCAGGGAACCCCCACCGGCGACGATAAAGTAACCGCATCTTTCGCTTCCGATCCGCCGCGTGCAATTATCGCTGTTTCCGTTTATACCGGTGTTGATTTATCAGACCCGGTCGGCAGCATCGTTTCCTGGAATACCAATGGCATCGATGGTGGTTGCTCCGGCGGCGATGATACCGATGAATACGCATTTAATATTACGCCTACCGTCGACGGTTCTATCATTTACGTCGCTGCTGCTACACGCGACGAATCGAATTCCCCCGGCGATGGTTATACTGAACATGTCGAAGAATCCGTGAATTCCGGCAGCCGAAAAATTACCCTGGCCATTCAAGACCAGGCATTAACCACCAACGAAGAAACGGTTGTGGATGGCTCTTTAAGCGACAATGCCGATATGGCGATTATCGCCATTGAAATTAAACCGGGCGATACCGGCGGAATTAGCCCGGTCGCAAGTTTGACAGCTCAAACAATAGGCGAAGGAAGTTTAACCGTGACGCCGGACCCGATTTCGGGAACACCGCCCGGCGGCATTTATGATATTGGCGCGACAGTTACCCTTACCGCCACACCGGCAGCCGGTTATGAATTTGCCGGCTGGAGCGGCGATTTAAACGGTGATCAAAATCCTGCTACGATAGTCATGGATGAAGATAAAACGATCATCGCAACCTTTGAAGTTCCACCGCCGCCGGAGCATACCTTAACCATCAATATTATTGGTTCCGGCAGCGTTAACCTGGAACCCGTCCCGAATTCAGGCACTAACACTAACGCAGTGTATTTCGAAGGCACCGAAGTAACCCTTACCGCCGTTCCCGATCCCGGTTTCGAATTTGCCGGTTGGGGCAATCACCTGAGCGGTAACAACAGCAGCGAAACATTGACAATCAACAGCGATAAAAACGTATTGGCGATTTTTGCGGAGCTGCCGCCGGAAGAATATACCCTCACCGTAACACCTGCTGGCCCGGGAACATTCACACTCGATCCGCCCGGTGGCGTATACATAGAAGGCACTGAAGTAACCATTACCGCCGTGGCAGATTCCGGTTATGAGTTTTCCGGTTGGGGAGGCGATACCAATGGAACGGAAAATCCGCTTACCATCACGATGGATTCCGATAAAAACATTACCGGCGCGTTTACCGAACTTCCGCCGCAATTTTATACATTGGAAACCAACACTCTCGGCTCCGGCATCCTGGTGGTATCCCCGCAGCAAGATAGTTATGCCGAAGGCACTGGCGTTTTATTGATTGCCGCCCCCTTTTCCGGCTACGAGTTTGTTGGCTGGAGCGGCGATGCCAGTGGAACAAATTTTCAAACCACGCTGGTTATGAATTCCAATAAATCCGTAACAGCGGTTTTCTGGGAAGTCGGCCAGCCGCGGCATTCATTAACGGTAAATACCATTGGCTCTGGCAATGTAACGCTCGATCCTCCGGATGGATTCTACAGCCCCGGAACCGTTGTCACCCTTACCGGAACCCCGGCAACCGGTTTCCTCTTCGGCGGTTGGAGCGGCGATTTAAGCGGCACAAACAATCCGCAAACACTCGTTTTGAATTCCGATAAAACCGTTACGGCAGCATTTACGGAAATTCCCCCGGAACAATATACAGTAACGGTAAACAGTATTGGCTCGGGAACGATTACACTCGACCCCCCTGGCGGCACGTATGCACCCGGCACAAATGTCACGCTAACAGCCGTTCCGGCGAGTGGTTATTTATTTACTACCTGGAGCGGGGATTTGGGCGGCAGCGCCAACCCGCAAAGTATCAATGTAAATTCGGATAAAAATATCAGCGCGGTATTTATCGAAGAACCTGCCGAGCAGTTTACCTTAACCGTAAACACAACCGGCTCCGGCAATGTAATACTAAATCCCCCCGGAGGCGTTTACGATGCTGGCGCCGTTGTGTCATTGGCGGCAGTTGCGGAAAGCGGACATCAATTTAGCGGATGGGGCGGTGAATTAAGCGGTACAACAAATCCGCAGTCGATTACCATCGACTCCGATAAAACCGTTACAGCCGCATTCACAGAGGTTTCTGTTGAGGAATTTAATTTGAATCTTACCGTTACCGGCTCCGGCGAGGTCGTACTCGATCCGGCCGGTGGGGTTTACCCGGCAGGTACCGCTGTTACATTAACCGCAGTGCCTGAAAGCGGCCACCAATTTAACAGTTGGAACGGTGATTTAAGCGGCACAACCAATCCACAATCGATCACAATTGATTCGGATAAAACAGTTTCGGCAACATTTACGCAAGTTTCCACCGAGCAATTTAATTTGAATATTACCGCCATCGGTGGCGGAGAGGTTGAACTCGATCCTCCAGGAGGTGTTTACCCGGCAGGTACCACCGTTACACTAACCGCAGTGCCTGGCAGCGGGAATCAATTTGGCGGCTGGGGTGGTGATTTAAGTGGTACTATCAATCCGTCCTCGGTTACGGTCAATTCCGATAAGAATATCATTGCAGCATTTACCAGTTTGCCGGCGGGGATATTCAGTTTAACAATCGAAAAAATTGGCTCCGGCAATGTAACACTAAATCCTCCCGGCGGCATTTACAGCGAAGGCGCCGTTGTTACGCTAACCGCCGTTCCTGGCGCGGGCTTTCAATTCAATACCTGGAGCGGTGATTTAAACGGAGCAACAACTTCCCAAACGCTAACGATGGATGCTCATAAAACCGTAACTGCCGAATTCAGCGAAATTGCGCCAACACAATTTGCATTAACGATAAATGTAACTGGTTTGGGATCTGTAACGCTCGATCCACCCGGCGGAAATTATGATGCCGGCACGGTTGTAACATTAACGGCCGCAGCCGATTCCGGCTACCTGTTTAACGGCTGGAGCGGGGATTTAAGCGGGGTTTTATCACCGGCAACGATCACGATGGATTCTGACAAAACCATTTCGGCGGAATTTATAGAATTGCCGCCGGAACAATATACTTTGAATGTAAATGTCGTTGGTTCGGGAATGGTAATGCTCAATCCACCCGGCGGGACTTATGACGCTGGCACGGTTGTAACGCTAACGGCAGCGGCTGATCCCGGCTACCTTTTCGCTGGTTGGGGCGGTGATTTGAGCGGCCTGGAAAACCCGCAGACGATTGTCATAAACACCGATAAATCCGTTACTTCGAACTTTATAGAAGAAAATACCGGCGGCGGAGGCGGCGGCCCGGTGGTGTATGAAGAAACCGTTTCCGGTGGCGCTACTTTAACGGATATTGTTAGCACCGCCGCGCCAATTACCGGTGTTAGCGGCGATTTGTATATTGCCACAATATCAACCCGCGAACCGGTTGATATTATTGCAGTTAACGGTCTTGACCTGAACTGGTCTTTAATAAAAGCGCAATGTTCCGCCCGGGGAAAAACCAATCTTTCCATATGGGTGGCAACCGGTAATCCCGTTGGGGATGGCGTGGTTACAGCGAATTTAGCAGAAGCGACCGATAACATTGTCATCACGGTTTCGCGCTATTCCGGCATCGATGCAGCGAATCCGATTGGGATGATTGTTTCCGGAAATACGCTTGGCGAAGATGGCCCTTGCAGCGGTGGTGAAGACAATGCGGCTTATTCTTTTAATATCTCAACTAACACGCAAAATGCAATGGTCTATGGCGCAATTGCCCATCGCAATCGAAGAAATACACCGGGTGCAGGATACACGGAAT
>CAXHHS010000173.1:0-10072 GCA_964015645.1 uncultured bacterium | reverse complement strand
ATTATCGCCGGGAGATTATATTCTTCATTACCAATCCGACCAGCAGCATTCATTTAACCAGGGGATTAGCGCGGCGCCGGACAATCTTGACCTTTGGGGAGCGCAGGTAATTAAATTAACCCCGGATTTAGCAGATCAATTAAAATCTATTTTGCGCGAAGAAATTATTCCCAACTCCATATCCAACAATTGGATTACAGCATTACACCAGGATGACCAAGGAAACCTGTGGATTGGCACTGCCGACGGCTTATCCTGTTTGAAACGCGGCAGTGACCACCAGGAGTTTTTTACCGTTTTTAAACACGATTCCAAAAACTCCGCCAGCTTAAACCATAGCTTTATTCACTCCATTTATGATGGTGGCAATCCCGCAAGCGATGCACTTTGGGTTGTTACTTCCGGCTCCGGCCTCAATCGCATCGACCGTTCTACGGAAAGCGTTACCCGCTATCTTCCGTCAACCGCAGGAAGAAAATCAAATAAGCACTATTTAAGCGATGGAAAAATTACCGCACTACATCAAGACCAGGACGGAAAACTGTGGATTGGAACGGATGCCGGGGGATTAAACTGTTTGGCTTTTGCAAAAAAGGATTCCTCTTCTAAAAATAAAATAGCGAAACGCCAACCGGTTTCAAAACCGCTATTCCAACACTTCAAAAATAACCCGACCGATCTGAAGAGCATCAGCAATAATTCCGTTACCGCCATTTTTGGAGACCGCTCCGGTATTCTTTGGATTGGCACAGCGCAAGGCGGCATCAACAAAATTAACCGCAAAAAAACCGAATTCCGCCATTATACTGCCACCCCCGGCAGCCGCCAGGGTTTGAGCCACAAAGTTGTTACAACGATTTGTGAGGATAACGATGGCTTGCTTTGGGTAGGCACTGCCGGCGGCGGGTTAAATCGCCTGGAGCGAAATATTGAGAATCCCCGACAGTTTCACTATACACATTTTCGACATGAGGCTGACGACCCGCTTAGCATTAGCAGCGATTTCATCTCCGCGATTTTTCTGGATAAATCCGGCAACCTTTGGATTGGTACTTCCGGCGGCGGGTTATGCCGTTTAAATACCGATGTTACCGGCAACTATTTTTTTACACAATTTAAGTTTGATCCCCACACCCAAAACAGCATTACCGGAAATCATGTCAATACGATTTACGAAGATCAATTTGGCCAGTTATGGATTGGCACAAACGCCGGGTTAAGCAAATTTGACCGGTTTACCGAGCGTTTTATCCAATACCGGCATCAACCGGGCAATCCAAATAGTCTTAGCGATAATGAAGTTTGGGCAATTTACGAAGATTCTTACAGTCAAGGAAAAACGCTGTGGATCGGTACCCGGGCCGGCGGCATTAACAAGTACGACCGTAAAAATAACCAGTTTATTCGCTACACACGGGATTTCTCCGATCCTCACAGTCTCAACAACCCGGCAATCCTGTCGATTTACCAGGATCAATCCGGGAACCTTTGGTTTGGCACTTATAGTGGCGGATTGAATAAGTTTAATCGAGGCACTGAACAATTCACTTATTTTACGGAACGCGATGGCCTTTCGAACAATATGATTTTCGGGATATTGGAAGATTCCCAAAATCATCTCTGGCTCAGCACCAATAAAGGGTTGTCACGATTTAACCCGGAAACACACAATTTTAAAAACTACGATGTCTATGACGGCCTACAATCGAACCAGTTTAATGCCGGAGCTTATTGCCTTTCCCAAAGCGGCGAAATGTTTTTCGGCGGCGTTAACGGCATCAACAGTTTTTTTCCCGATAGCGTTCAAAATAACCCGCATATTCCGCCGATTGTGCTAACGTCTTTTACAATTTTCGACAAACCGGCGAATACCCGGCTTAGCGAGGCAATATTTAATACCGAACCCATCCATTTGTCGTATCACGAAAATTTTTTATCGATAGAATTCGCAGCATTGGATTTTATTAATCCCGCTAAAAATCGCTACACTTACAAATTGGAAGGGTTTAATGAAGATTGGATTGACGCCGGCACTCGCCGTTTTGCAAGCTTTACCAATCTTGACCCGGGCACATACACCTTTTATGTAAAAGGCGCCAACAATGATGGTGTTTGGAACGAAAACGGTATTTCTGTGGATATTATCATTTCGCCTCCATTCTGGAAAACCTGGTGGTTTTATTTACTGTGCAGCGCCGCGATTATTTTCGGGGTCATCTTTTTACACAATGTGCGGGTTAAACAAAAACTAAACCGGATTCTTGAAATGGAGCAAGTTCGCACCCAGGAAAACGAACGTGTCCGCACCAAAGCCGCCCATGATTTTCACGATGAGTTAGGCCACAAGCTAACAAAAATCTCCCTGTTTAGTGAAATTATCAAAAGAAGCCTGCCGAATTCGCCGGTGGAAATTCAAGATTATCTAACCCGAATTGGGGAAAACGCCAAAAGCCTTTCCGGCGGAACCAGGGATTTTATTTGGACGCTTGATCCGGCCAAAGACTCGCTACACGAAGTTGTCGTTCGCTTAAAAGATTTCGGAGATGAGCTCTTTGATAAAACCGGTGTTGCCTTCCGGGTGGAGGGCATTGCAAAAGAGATGGACAGGGTAAAAATGGCCACTGATTGGCGGCGCCACTTGACATTAATTTTTAAAGAGGCGATGAACAATTCCTTAAAACACGCCAACTGTAAAAATGTGACGCTGAAAATTTCCTTAAAAGATAATTTATTGGAAATGAAGTTAATCGATGATGGCCGGGGCCTGAATCGCAATGCCAAACCCGGCAAAAACGGCCATCCGGCATTTCAAAATGGCGAAAATGAATCATCCGGTTACGGTTTGAACAACATGAAAGTACGTGCCAAGAAACTTGATGGCACGGTTGCTATTTGGGATACTGTTGACAAAGGCACGACTGTAAGATTCACTGCAAAAATCCCCCGTTCAGGGAATTGATTTCCCCTAAATTTCTTAGTTAATTGCCATCCAGGGTTATGGAAACTAACCCTGAAGAGATCGGCTAGCACACCCTCCGGCCATTTGGCCGGGTTTTTGGCAACCGTGTTCCCATCTCGACCCTGCGGGATGGGAACATTATTTTTACTGTTATATCTAATTCTCATGCACTATATTGATTCAAAAACAATTAAGGAAATAAAAATGATTTCAGTTTCGATTGTAGAAGACGATCCCGATATCAGGGAAAGTTTGGCATTGCTGATTAATGGAACTCCAAATTTCGCCTGTATCAATACCTATAATAGTTGTGAAAAAGGGATTAAAGGCATTCTAAAAGATCCACCCGATGTGGTTTTGATGGATATCGGTTTGCCGGGAATGTCCGGCCTGGAAGGCATTAAAATTCTAAAAGGAAAATTGCCGGAATTAGATATTTTGGTTATCACTATCCAAAGTGACGACTCCATTGTTTTCGACGCCCTGTGCGCCGGCGCTTGTGGATACCTGGTAAAAGATACCCCTCCTGCTCAACTATTAGAAGCCATCCAAGAAACTTACCACGGCGGTGCGCCCATGAGTACTCGCATTGCCCGAATGGTGGTAGAATCCTTCCAGATAACGCCACAAACCAATTTAACACAGCGGGAAACCGAAGTGCTAACCCACCTGTGTCGCGGCAAAAGCTACAAAATGATCGCCGATGATTTATACATTAGCGAGGAAACCGTGCGGCGACATATTAAAAACATCTATCGAAAATTGGAAGTGCACTCCAAATCTGAAGCGGTTGCAAAGGCGTTTAAGGAAAAGTTGGTGAATTTGTAATCAGTTTTAATATTCTCATTCTCCCTCTTTAGCTTTAACTGAAAATTAGAAAACCTTGTTAAGGTTTGGAAACAATGCAAAATTAAGTGCGTTTTTACTCAGCGCAAAAGTTCTTCTCTTAAGAGTAAATAATCGAATCCGAGGAGATCAAAAACATGTCAACCAACAAAGATAGATTGAACTTTCTAAAAGACCGCCTTGATATTCTTACGAAAGAAATTATAACTGAAAAACGTGAGCAAGAGTATCTTGACATGATGAAAGGGATTGCCGATAAACAAGTAATTTTTCAAGTTCTAGCCCATGATGAATGGGAGTTAATGCTCCCTATAGAACGCAAAGAACACCTATTACGATATTACCATACAGTTCGATCTGAGTTGCGTGAGTTAGCAAGTGAAGTTAACAAAATCAGCACACCGGACAAACTCACACAATGGCTGGAGAGTAAATGGGTGCTTCGCGGAATTGCAGCAGCAACTATAGTAAATGTTGCAATTCAAGTTTTAAATTTAGCTCAGCAGACAGGTTTCTTTTACGATGAGATTGGAACGCAAGATAGCGTTATATAAAGCTCTTATGTAGGAGTAAAAAACTTATTGGAACTCGACGAATTTTATTCTTACTCACAAATACAAGCAAGTCATTGGCCTACTGTCCACTTTATTACGCAAAAAAATTTAGCGACGAAAAACGATAAACTCCGTTTTGTTACCTTAACTATTGCTTCCGATTTCGGCGCATTCAGTACTCGGTGTGTTTTTCCATCCGGAGAGGAATTCCAAGTTCCACCAGGCTTGCCTCATATACTTGAACACGTATTGCTCAGAATGTCTCATAACACAATTAGGGAAATAAAGAGAAAAACCGGTGGGAGAGTGGGCGGAGCCATTACAGAAGATAAACTACTACTTTATTGTGAGCTGTTTATGACCTCTCGAGCCCAACAAGCGGATTTTATCACGGGTGTCCTCAACCTTCTGCTCAAAATCTTCTTTGACAAACAAGATATAAAAGACATACGCGAAGCTTTCAAAAGTGAACAACAAAGGATAAAAAACGAACTGTACATCGGCTCAAAGGAGACTTTAGAAAAGGCTTTGCGGCAAGCACTATTTCATACGGATACAATCCATTATGGGGCCGGCGGCGATCACGAATGCTTTGATTCACTTACCGAAAATGAGGTGTCGCTTGGGCGCTTAATTAGTAATAAAAACATTGCCTCTATTGTCATTCATACTTATAACGAATTTGAGGAAGATGTATTCGAGAGAGTTACAAAAGTAATCGACTATTGGTTTCCATTATATACACCAAAAGTATTCATTCTTGGTCCTGAAGAACCCCATAACATACGCACAGAGTGGGCGCCCATCCCTTGGGCCGGAGGTAAGGAGGCATTCGGGCTTTATGGCATCAAATTGAGACCACTTCCTGATATTTCTAAAGGCAGACCAGACTTAATATCTAAGGCTTGCCTGCAATTTTTTCTTCAGGAAAAAGAACGTTTAAATAAGGAGGAAAGCGGAGTCGATTCATTTGGAAGCAATATGAATAAAGCCGTTATCACAACACCTTTTACAGGAAAAGCATCTCGGTATATACGCGCTTACACTTTGATGTTCCCTATCGATAATCCAGTTACCTTCTTAGATACTTGGGAAAGGCGGCGTATGAAAAACAGTTGTCGGAATAAAATGATAGAGGTGCTTGAAGAGCAGAAAATATACTTACCACGTGATATAAAATTTTTTTTATATTATTTGTTGAATTCTAGGCATGGACTAACCAGGCTATGTTTGCATGGTGATACGTATGGTGTGGATTTGACCAGTATGCTCGAGGAATATCAGCAAGGAATGGACCGAACCCTCATTGATTGTTTAATCGCAGAGATTTATAATAGCACAGAGCAAGATGCTATCGCATTCGAAACAGTTGTATTTCAAAACCGATAAGATTACATTCCAAAGGGCAAAATTGGTATCAGATAGTCCCACCGCGATAATATAAGAGAACCAGAAAATCCAAGATAGCGAATTGATCGGGCAAAAAATACTCCACTACGAAATCCTCGAAAAACTCGGCGAAGGCGGCATGGGTGTTGTTTACAAGGCGCGGGATACCAAATTAGACCGCTTCGTCGCAATAAAGTTTCTTCCGCATCACCTCAACCAAACCGAAGCGCCGAGGCGGCGCTTCGTTCATGAAGCGAAAGCGGCATCTACTCTCGATCATCCCAACATCTGCACAATCCATGAAATCAGCGAAACAGATGAAGGCCAGATGTTTATCGTGATGAGCTACTACCCGGGAAACACTCTACGCGAGAAAATCGACAAGGGGTCGTTGCCTTTAGATAAAACTTTTGATATCATCATCGCGGTTTGCGAAGGAATAGCTCGCGCACATGAGGAAAGCATTGTTCATCGCGATATTAAACCAGAAAATATTATGCTCACCGATAGAGGCGAAGTTAAGCTCGTCGACTTTGGTCTTGCGAAACTGGCAGGTCAATCCACGCTTACAAAAGAAGGTACAACGCTTGGGACAATGTCCTATATGTCTCCCGAGCAAATCGAAGGAAATGAGGTCGATCATCGAAGCGATATTTGGGCGCTCGGTGTCGTATTATACGAAATGATAGCCGGACGCCAGCCGTTCGGAGACGAATATGCCCAGGCGGCGATGTACGCGATCTTGCATGAAACACCGGAACCGCTTACAGCGTTGCGCACCGGTGTGCCAATGGAATTGGAACGAATCGTCAATAAGGCCCTGGAAAAAGATCGTGAACTGCGTTATCAAAGTGCGTTGGATCTTCTTGCGGATTTAAAAAAGATATCGAGAAGTTTAGAGCCGGGTGCAAATGTAACGCAGCAGAAACCGGTTTCGCCACCAATCCAAAAGAAAAATGATAAATTCTCCAAACAATTGGTCATTCCGGTAATAGCGATTCTCCTTCTCACGATTGCGCTTCTGTTGCTTCCTCCATTTTTCCAGGAAGATCCGCTTGTTTCCAGCCCGAAACCGGTTGTGGTTATGCCATTCGAAAATCAAACCGGTGACGAAAGTTTTGACTACCTGCGAACAGCGATCCCCAACCTCCTGATTACAAATCTTGAACAATCGAAATACCTCAACGTGATTACCTGGGAGCGAATGCAAGATGTACTTAAGCTGATGGGAAGGACAAACCTTGAGCTTGTTGACATAGACAAAGAAGCCGGCTTTGAGCTGTGCCGATTTGAAGGAGTGCCTGGCATCGTTTTGGGTAGTTTTACCCGGGCAGGAGAAACGTTTGCAACGGATATCAAAGTTCTCGATGTTGATAGTAAACGCCTGCTAAAAAGCAGCAATGCCACAGGCGAGGGCGTTAGCAGCGTTATCAGAGAACAAATCGATCAACTTAGTGAGGCCATTTCACAGTCGGCACTTACAACGTTTCCGGCAGCTGAACCGGAGACGTTCAACCTGGCAGAAGTAACTACGCAATCAATGGAGGCTTATCGGTATTATCTTGAGGGCGTCAAGAACTATATTCAATTCCTTGAAGGATCAAGCCTTAGAAACTTAACGAGAGTTGTGGAATTGGATAGTAGTTTTGCCATGGCTTACTACTATATTGCACGAATATATAACAACCTGGGTAATCGCACGGCAAGAGATGACGCCATCCGTAAGGCGATGACCTACTCTAAAGAGAGCACAGAACGAGAAAAGCTTTTTATTCGGATGGATTATGCTCAGAAGATTGAGTTGAACAGAGAAAAGGCTTTAAAACTTAATGAAGAGCTGGTACGGAGATTTCCAAAGGAAAAGAGAGCCTTTCTCTTCCTGGGAGCAAAATACAGATTCGATTCCCGAATATATGATGCGATCGCCGCCTACCAGCGCGCAACCGAACTCGACCCTACCTGGGGTCCTGGCTTTAACGCCCTGGGCTACTGCTATGCCGCTATTGGAGAGTTTGAAAAAGCAGAACGAACGCTCAGGAAATACGTTGAACTCGCACCAAATGAAGCGAATCCCTATGATTCACTCGGTGAAATTTACCTGATGATGGGTCGCCTGGATGATGCCATTTTGAACTTCAAGAGAGTGCGGGAGATCATTCCGGATTGGTTAAATACGATTCAACTTGCCCGCATTTATGAAATTAAACAAGATTACACAGCGGCATTGGAGCAATACGATAGTTATCTTAGCTGGCCATTGTTCCCCGGTTTCCGGGCGACGGCGATGAGAAACAAAGCATTGGCTTACTTTCACCTGGGACGTTATCCGGAGGCACACAAAATCTTGAACGCGCAGATTGCTATCGCCGACTCCGGTCGCGTTGAATTGCACAAAGCGACAGCGCATGAACTAATGGCGTTCGTATATACAGCACAAGGTGACAAAAATAACGCTGAACGACAGCTTAAAATTTGTTTGGAAATCCGCTTGAACGATACTTCTGCAAACATTGCCTGGGCGAATTTTCGCTATCTTTGCCTCTCAGCATTTTTTGATCTTAAAAATCAAAAAACTGATGAAGTTTTAGAAAAGCTGGCATTAGCAAAAGAGTATATTGCTCAAATTAAAACACAGCAAACACCCATCTATCGAAATTGGATTGAAATATTGGAAGGTGAAATCGCTCTTGTACAAGGCCGCCTGAAAGACGCAGTTTCGCTTCTCAAAAAAGTGAATCCTATCTCCCCTTATCTTTCGACCCGGAATTCATTAAATGAGTATACAACGCCCGTTCCACGCGACGGGCTTGCCAGGGCATATTACGCCAGCAAAGATCTGGATAGTGCCATTAAGGAATATGAGCGCCTCACATCATTCGATCCGAACAGCCCGGATCGGTTTATCCCCCGGCCTCAATATCACTATCGTTTGGCAAAGCTCTATGAAGAAAATGGCTGGCCGGGGCTTGCTATCCAACGCTACGAGAAATTTCTTGAAATATGGAAAGATGCGGATAAAGACCTCCCCGAATTAATTGATGCTAAGGAACGCTTGACAAAGCTGAAAGAATGATAGAAAAATCTTCGGAAAAAGCCTACCTCCCCTCCCAAAAGATTATCAATAAAGGCGTACGCTGGTTTATTATTTTTACCGTTTTGGGTGTTGCGTTGTCGTTTTGGTGGAAATCATCAGCTAATTTGCAATCAGTGCTGGCACATTTGGATTTTTCGATGTTACTGCTATTGCTACCGCTGGCGGTGCTGGATTCCCTTCTCGGTGGATTTCGTTACCGGCTGTTTTTTGATGGCAAAGTATTGCCCAAAATCTCTATGTGGAATAACATGCGCGCAAATTGGGCTAATATGTTTATGGGTGCGGCCACGCCCTTTCAAACCGGTGGCGGGCCAGCACAGTTTTATATACTCTGGCGTTGCGGGGCAAAAGTTTCCGAGGGAATTTTAACCTCCAGTATAAATTTCTCCGCTACACTCATTTTTTTTCAAATTGCCAGCTTAATTGTGTTGTTTACGCTACCGGAAAACCTCTTTGGAGAGGCAGTAATCCAGGGGATTAAGATTGCTTATGTTGTCATCGGCACCTTTACCGCGGCAATGTTGTTTCTGTTGTTTTTCCCGATGCGAGGTGCGCAGGTTATTTCGTCATTTTTTCGATTAATTCCGTCACGGTTTCGACGATTACAATTGGCAAAAGAGAAATTGATAAACCTACTGCATCAAGGCACACGGCATATTGGAAAATCATTTCGGGAAATTGTGCGGCGCAAAAAGCTGGCATTGGTGATGGCGGTAATCTCTACCCTGGCGCTGTTTTCCAATAAATTTATTATCGGCTATGTAATTGCCCTGGCGCTGCGGCAAGATGTGGAATTAATGACGTTTGTGGGATTGCAAATCCTGCATTTTTTCCTGATCTATTTTGCCCCGACGCCAGGCGCATCCGGTATTGCCGAAGTTTCTTCCGTGTGGCTAATGGAAAACGTATTGCAACCGGAAATTCTGTTGATCTATACCGTCGCCTGGCGATTTTTTACAACCTACCTGGGTGCATTGGCGGGGAGTTGGGTGGTGTTGCTGGAAACCAGGGGTATTTCAAAGAAGGATGCTGATTCTGATAATCAAAATGGTTAAATGGTTGAATGGGTATATGGCTCACCATCCAACCATTTAACAATCCAGCCATTTTAGAGATGGTATCTCGCGATTGCGAGGAACTTATAATACTAATTTGATTTGATCGTGACGTGATATCCTTTAAGTCTCCGCTTTCCAAGGGGAGATTTAGAGGGGTTTTTTAATAAAACAT
>CAXHHS010000172.1:0-10075 GCA_964015645.1 uncultured bacterium | reverse complement strand
ATGCAATGGAGTCTCGTGGGCTCGGAGATGTGTATAAGAGACAGATTATACGCTGCCGAATATCGTTTACGGGTTTAGCAACTTTTTCTACCCGGGATTTATGTTCCTGGGAATGATATTAATATTTTTCTTCCGAAAGCAAGATTTTAAAATGAAGGAGCTATGGATACTAGTTGCATCTACCGGTTTGTCAGCATTGTTTATGGCTGGCATTCCGTTTCAAAATATGCGGTTTCTGATGCCATCTTTCCCTTTGGCCGTTGTGCTGCTGTTCCCGGCATTTCAGCGGTTTTCCAACCGTTTTTTAAGGCAAACGATTTTAAAAACAGCGTTTTTTATTGGCGTTGTTATTATACAGATTTTGTTGATTTTTAAATACTCCGCTACCATTTACCAGGCAAACCGGTTGGAAAAACAAATTGCCGCTTCTATGCTCGCTTATCCAAATCGCCCGATATACACGTTCTCCACCGATCCCGCCCTGCGGAGCTACGGTATCGAAAGTGAAATCATCAATTTATGGCGGGAAAGTCTAACAGAAGTCGATTCAACCGCTTTGATTCTTTTTAATGAACAAGCATTCTCCCGGCAATGGGAAGGCAAAAACCCAATGATAAATTGGCGATTTATTCAAGAAAATTATGAGTTGAATACATTGGAGAGGCTTCCGAATGGATGGGAGTTGTGTGAAATACGTGATTGAAAAAAGTTGCGTGTTACGTGATTCTTTAATCCACGTAACACGTATCACGTAATACGCTGCCTTTGCTCTTCTTTAGTTCTGAGCGCTGCTCAATTTCATCGGTTGCAATTTCCAATATGTTAAAGATCGCCAAAGCCATTCTGCCGGGCCAAAGCGGAAGCGTTTTACCCACCAATTACTAAGTGCTACCTGTGTCAGAAAAATGGCGACAGTCAGCAGCAAGCCAACCGTAGTGCCTACTTGCCCAAAAAATCCTAAACCGTAGCCATAAAAAATGAGCGTGCAGGCGATTGATTGCCCCAGGTAATTGGTTAATGCCAGCCTGCCCACCGGTGCTAATTTGTTAAGGAGATTCAATCCAGGTTGTTTTTGTACCAGAAAAACAATCATAGAAACATATCCTAAACAAAGCAGCGGTGCGCCGACCACCATGGCGGTGATCATTAAAACAACCATAGGAGTTGGTTCTATAGGAGAAACGGATATCTTTAATGTCGCAAAAAGAATATTCATTGGTATGCCGGCAAAAATTGCCCAGCGCAGTAACTTTCGAAACAACGCAAGATTTTCAGAAGCATTGTGCAGCAGTTTGCGCTTTCCAAAATAGAGGCCGATCAAAAACATCGCCAGTACATTCGGAAGGAGAATTATCGAAACAAACCCCATAAATTTCATATCTTTTCTTCGCTGTGCGGTGATCTCCGTAAAATTCCCATGCGGATAAACCTCGTATCCGGCGGCGATATTCGCTCTGTAAGTGGAATCCTGGGTGGCTAAAGATTTTTCGATTTCTGCGGCGGCATCAGGATCCATGCGGCCTAATTCCACTGCTACTACACCGCTGCTCTGCATCAAAACCGGAATGGAAAATAAGATGATTGACCAAACAATTAGTGTTTTGGGTTTTGCCTTGCGGAATAGCAGCAATATCAAACCGGTAACGGCGTAGAGCATCAGGATGTCGCCCACCCAAATGTAAAAAGCGTGAATAAAACCAAATAACAGCAAAATGAGAATCCGGCGAAAATAGACGCCGCCGAATTTTACGGACTTCTCCGCTGCCCGATCCATTTGGATTGCAAACCCTAAACCGAATAATAGGGAAAACAACGAGTAAAATTTCCCCTCTGCTAAAAATCGGATAAACCAATATGTTATCTTGTCGATGAATGGCTTCCCTGGATCGGGAGGAAAGACCGCTGTTTCCACCGGGTTGATAAATAAATCCATATTCACTAACAAAATTCCCAACAGCGCAAACCCGCGCAGAATGTCGATGATTTCTATCCGTTCTTTCGGCTGCACCGGCCCGGATCTTGATTGTTGAATGAAAGTCGATTGGGATGCCATAGTCTCCTCCTGATTGGTTTTTAGTTGAGAGGCAAGATAACCTTTTAATCGAGAAAAACCAAAAACACATGCTGTTAAAGTAGGCAGTAGACAAGTAGGCGATAGGCAAATTCACAAGTTGCTTACTGCCTACTTCCTCAACGGCTAATCTGCAAATTGCTCCAAAATGCCCAGCACCTGCCGCCCATAACGACGGGCAACCGGAATGGGTTCGGGATACTTTTTTAAGTATAGCCGGTAACCGTTTGCATTCCCGGAAACGGAATATACTTTCGATAAATTTACGATAAATGAACGATGGCAGCGCAAAATTCCGGGAAAATTGGCCTGGTCTTCCAGGCGTTTTAGGCTTGAGCGCAGCATTATTTTTTGTGCTTCTCCATTTTGTTGCCAAACAATTGTGGAATAATTGTCACTGGATTGGATAAACAGCAAATCCGCGGGTTTTAGCTTAATGGTTTCCGAGCCGGTTTCCGAAACAAATTTCAGCGTTTCTTCCGGTTTGTCATCGTCCGATGCTGCCAGTTTGCGATTGATTTCTTCCGCTCTCCGGAGTTTTGTTTTCAACAACGCCATGTGGATCAATAGCACGACCAGGGAAACCGGGATAATCGACATCAAAAACCCGTTTACATATCCTTGCATTAGTTGGGCAAACGAAAAGGGGCAATCCGGCTGGATAAATTCAAAAATTGCAGCAGCGGATACCCCGGTCAAAACATTCCAGAGCAGCCAGGCAATCTCTTTACCGACATTCCAGTTGTCTTCATCGAAAAAAACGGGAAAGAAGCGTGGCAATACATACACATTGATTGATAGGATCAAAAATGTGATAACTCCAAATCCGATAACGAAAAGCTTTTGGCTATCGAAAACATCATCGGTAAGCCCAAACGGTTTAAAGATGAAGAGAAAAACCGGCACAAAAAGGCTGATTCCAACAATTACCGGAAAGCTTTTCGAAAACTCCAGGAAAAGCGGGTAAGGTTGCTTGAGGGTATTTCTCAGTTTCAAAACCATTTTTATCAGGTGATTATCTTTTCCAAAACGGATAAATAAAGCGTTTCCCAACACTCCGCGGGTATTTTTCCATGTCTTTAAAGCCATATTTCGCAGGTTGTTCTTCATCTTCCGGCCAATATACCGTACCGACAATCCAATCCCAAATACTGAGCACCTGGCCGAAATTCTGGCCGCCTTTTCCATGCGTTTCCACATCGTGATGCCAAACGTGCATCGCCGGGGAATTGAGAATATATCGTAATGGCCCCCAGCTAAGTTTTACATTGGAGTGGTTCAAATCCAGCATCAATGTCCAAATAACGGCGATGATGAGCAAGACCGTACTATCGACACCGAGAATTATCAGCGGTAGATAAGCAAGGGTTTTGTAAACGATGATTTCTCCCCAATGAAAACGGAAATTGCCAATCCAATCCAATTCTTCAATACTGTGATGTAGCTTATGAAATTCCCACAACCAGGGTACATTGTGTAGCAGACGATGGATATTCCATTCTACAAAATCTTTCAGCAGAAAAAATACGATAAATTGCAGCCAAAGCGGGGAACCGGCCATCAGGGCGATATTTTCCGGCACCGGAATCCCCTGTTGATGTAAAAACGTGTTCAGTAAAAGAACGACCTGACCGGTAATCATCGCCATAATCAATCCTAAATAATGCCCGTTAAACACCAGCCAGAAAATATCTTGCCAGATGCCTTCTCGCAAAACTTTTTGGTTCCGTCGCCAGGGAGAAATCCGTTCAACCACAAAACAAAAAAGTGAAACGGCGATAAGCCAGAAATAGTATTCGAGGTAAATAGGCATTGTAGCGCTTTGATTTTAATGACTTCGCGAAGCCGGCATCAAACAAGTTTACTAAGTAGGCAGTATGCAAATTTACAAGTTGCATACTGCCTATTACTACAATATACTGCTTTCGAAAATTAAAATAAAGGCGTTCGTATTTCTCCCCATTTAACGTGTGGTGGAGGCGTCTCCAGGGCGAATATGGTTCCTGTTGCTTTGTTCAATTTTACCAGGACTAACGGTTTTATTTAACCTGTTTTAAACCTCGGGATTGTTTAAAGCCGCGGTTAGGGTTTGTTCCATTTCATCTTTACTCAGCAGTAAAGATAATGATGAATATAGAGCTTTTTCCTTAGTACATCTTTGCGGCTTGGCGCCTTTGCGTGAATAAAGCCTAAAAATAGGCTAATTGTATTTAAAGGTTTATGAAAGATATTCTTTAAAAACACAAAAATTTTAGCCTTGTGCGTCTCATACCATTAAAGCGGAAATGCGACACCAGTTTTAAACTGAAGCCCCCGGGTTTTGAAAGAGAGGCTTTCTACCTCATCGATTTTGATAAGTCCAAAATTATACTGGCCTTCGAAAAATAGCTGATTATTTCCCAAAGCCAGGCTAACGCCAGCGCCAAAATTGACGCCAAAATCAATATCACGGGTTATATTTTTTAAATCTTCCGTGGTAATTTCTTCGTTGTCAAAGTCAAGTTTGGAACTTAGCAAAAACGAAATACTCGGACCGGCCAGCAAATACGGATTTACGGATGTGTTTCCCATAGAGAACTTTAATAAAACCGGAACATCGATATAGGATAAGCGAACGTTTGCTTTTTGAACACCAAATCCTTCTCGTTCTACCCCGTCAGCGCGTGCGCCTTTTTGGGTGTATGACGGTTCCAATTGCAATGCAAATGCGCGTGTAATGTTGATAACAAGAATTCCACCGGCTGTAAAGCCGGTTCTCGTATCGTAGCTAACGTCAGGATCATCCGGATCAATGCTAAGATCCGGAAATGTTGCACCGCCCAGAATGCCGACTTCGACCTGTCCCCAGGATGGCATTGCCAAAAACAATGATAAAATAAATAACACAACGCTTAACTTTTTCATGATAAACTCCTTCTTTCTAATGAATTAATGATTTATTGTGTGGCAGCCACATTTCAAACGGCCATAAAACTTGAAATAATGTTTTACATTCAAAAACGAAATTTTGACAACTTCGGCCATAACTCCTCCGGCGAAAACTTTGCGCCGCGACAGATAAATACCGGCACGTTGTTTTCGCGAGCGTATTGGTGTGTGATGATAGCAGCAAGTTCAACCTGGTGATAGTATGCTGTTAGTGCCTTTTCGGGAATGCCAATCGTGATTAGAATATCGCCGGAAACAGCCGGTGCTTTTTTGATATCCTCATCAACAGCGCAGACGATTGGCGCTCCCGGCCCCCAGAGAAAATAGCTACCATTAAATGATATGGCTTTCGGTAAATCATATTGCTTTCGGTAATAATTGATGGCCCCGGCTTCGCCGTAATTTGAGGCTAAAATGAGGCATTGGGCCTGTTCGCCGAGAGTGAGTTGCCGGTACACATCAGCGACGGTTTTTACCTGGTTTTCCCAGCCAAACATATCGGCAAACTCTTGCGGCATATCATGAATTTGGCCGTTTTCCCAGCGCAATGGCTCGGATAAGCCGATTTTATTCGCCATAAAATCCATGTATTGCACCATCCTATTAACCGGCAGAATCGGAACCCCGTAGGGAATAAAAATTGCGCTGCCGAAGATCATTCCGCTTACCAGTGCCGGTTTTAACCAGGAGCGTTGCCTCGCTGCCTGGAAAAAATTTTCGAAGATGACTGCACCCCCCGCAAACAGCAATGGATACGCCGGAAGCAGGTAGTACGCCTTGCCGCTAAACAACAGCAGCACGATTAGCGCTACCAGGTAAATCCAGCCGATTGCGCGGTAGGGTTCCCCGGTTTTCGAGAAGTAGAAATAGATTCCCAAAATCCAGATGGGAGCGGTAAAGAGATTCATCAAAAACTGCATGACCAAAAATCCCAGCGATTGCACATGTACAAACTGATGCTTGCCGAGCGCTTGCATGTGGTCAACAACCGGCCAGCCGTGAACATATTGCCAGATCAAATTTGGTAGAAAAATGCAAAAGGCGATAGCCGCTGCCTGCCAGGGCGCCGGGGTTTGCAGCATTTTTCTTTCCGACGTTAATAGCAGGCCAAACAGCATGCCGAATCCAAAGAGCAGCATGGTGTATTTATTTAACAAAGCGATCCCGGAAAGCACGCCAAACGCCAGCCAAAATTTGTTGTCGCCGCTATTGATGGCTTTTACGACTAAATACGCGCCGAGCAGCCAATAAAGCTGGTCGAAAACCACCGGGGTAAACAACATGTTCGAACGCAGGTAGGCCGGGGAAATGAGCACCGCCAACGCCGCTAAAAATTGAGCGAATCTTTTACCACCGAATTCACGTGCCAGCAAACCGGTAAATAACACCATCAACGCGCCGGAGAGAACCGGCTGCATACGCACCGCAAATAGGGATTCGCCGAAAAACAAACGGGAGAGTTGTGCCATATACGCAATAGAGGGTGGTACTTCCAGGTAGCCCCAATCCAGGCGCTCTCCCATCGCCAGGTATAAAAATTCGTCGCGGTGAAAGCCGTATTCGCTCATCGTTAGAAAATGGATAAGCAGCTTTGCCAGCACCAGGTAAAACAAAATGGCAGTCGCGCTCTGAAGGTTTTTATAGGTGGATAGGTTTTTTGTCCTCACACTATCCTCCCTGTTTTTCCGCAAGTATGTCCCAATCTGCCAACAAGTTTTCCGCCAGTTCCTTCCTGCGAAAATCCCGGTGGTCGCTGATAGGCAATTCGATAACGTTTTTCAGGTAAGCAATCGCTTTTTCGCGTTGCTTCATTTTCTTGTATGTCCAGGCTAACTGGTAATGCGCGTCGAGATTTTCCGGCATCAATTCGATAGCCTTTAACAACATACTTTCGGAGTCCTTGTTGCTGCCGCCAGGCATGCCGCCGTAAAAGGCTTTGGCAAATGTTTTTAGAAACCAGTTGAGGTTGGCTACCTCCCGGTAATAGATACCTAATATCAAATAAGGCATTCCGCGAGCCGGATTTAGTGCAATGGCTTTTTGGCAGTTAGTTTCCAGGTTTCTGGCGAGTTTTACTTTATCCTTACCACCTTTGAACAAGGCAAGGTTACCGTAAGTCGTAGCCAGGTAAACATACGATTTGGCGCTATCAGGAAATTGCTGTTGCAACTGTTCTGCGTGCTCAACCGCCAGGCGAAAATTCTCCTCAGCCTGTGTTTTATCCGTTTCCCAACAATCCTCACCGAGATCGTTGTAAGCGCGGGTGGTTTTTAGCAATGCCTCGTAATTGTTTTCCGCCGCCTGGCAGGCCTGCCGGTAAAATTCCAGGGCAGCGGCATTATCGAACTGCCGGTAGAGTGCATCGCCTTTTTCGAGCAACGTGCAATATTCGTTTGCCAAAATGAAGGTGATTATTGACAATTGAAGCAGAATGAATAGCGCGAATGCAACCGGCTTTTTTATTCTGTTAAAGAATTTTGAAGATACCATTTAAAAATTTTCCTGAATGATTAATAGACGATTCGAAAAGATTTAGTCGTTTCCACAGTATTCCCGGAATCCGGATCGCGAACTTGAACTGTTAGTGTATAATCGCCGGGAGAAAACCAGCGTGATGAAAATTTCATCATCGCACCAACGGTAGTTCCTTCTGCGAATACCTGCCGGGGAAACCTGGCAATCTCTGTTCCGGCGTTGTTGTAAAAAATGAGGTCAGTAAAAAAACGAGCGGGCTTTTCCTGCAAAGCCGGAAGGTTGTACATCTCTAAATAGATATAAAAATTGGGGTTATCCCTGGTAAAAGCGTTTGCGAGATTCGGTTCGATATACCATTGTTCGGTAACAAAGGGCTGCCCGGCCTGCGCCGGAAGAACGGTTTGGGATAAATACATATCGCTAACGGTTAAGCCGGTTTTTTGGAAATTCCGGGCGGTAAATGCTTGGGTTATTTGCGATTGCCGCCCGGTTTCCCTATCGGTAATCAAAGCTAAAATCCAGTAATCGCCCGGCTCTAAAGAGATGGAATAACGTGAAATTCTGGCGATGTTGGCAGTCTGGGTTTCTTCGTAGGTGGGAACCCGAAAGATGTCGCGATAAATTTGATTATCAGACATCTTGCCCATCTCATCATAGACCCAAATTTCCAGGTCATAAGCAGCGCGAAATTGTTCGCCATCGCGAACGAAATACAATTCGCTATAGTTCATCTGAAAATAAAATTGAACGAGCGCTTTTTGCTCGGCGCCGAGAAACGTTACATCGTCAATAAAAAACACCGGGCTATTCCCGGCGGAATATCCTGTCGGCGATGCCGGCACGGAGACGTTGCGTGTTTCAAAACCAAACAGGTTTGTGGCTACAGTTAAAAACAATAAAACAACTACTTTTTTGATCATGTTATTATCCTCCAAAAAATTTTTTTCTCCTGCTTTCGCCAAAACCTACAAAATAGTTTTTGCCAAATAGGGAGGTTGGGATGTTAAGTGTGGTTTTGGGGATAAATGACAACGGTTTGTTAATCGCGAGGGACGTTTGGTGAATTTGTGGGATGAATGACAAGGGAATTGCAGAAAAAGAATTCGCTCAACGCTACACCAAAGAGGCCGCCGAAATTAAACAAGGGCTATTCCTCACCGAAAAACAGATGCAAGAATTAAAAGCACAAGCCAAAAAAGAGTTTGAAAAACAGACCGCCGGGTGGGATGACGATTCATAATTTGCTACCGTGCAATTTTTTAAACATACCACCCCTGACGGGGTTCTCAATACTATGGATTACAATATTCTATTAACATACCACCCCTTTATTTGTGCCATTTGGCGACCAAGATTTAAGGAATTGGTATGATAGGTATAATTTCCAGTTATTTTACCCTTAAACACCGTAAATCGAGGTTGCCATTTGGCACAAATAAAGGGGTGAAATGTTTAAAAAGCGAACAGTAGCAAAACAGCGGACCTGCCTTAGCCGAATACCAAACACGAAATTTATTCATGCCTTAACGCTTCAACCGGATTTGTCAGCGCAGCTTTGATTGCTTGATAGCTTATCGTTAGCAAAGAGATGGAAATTGCCAAACCGCCCGCGAATAAAAACAACCACCACTCAATATCAATCCGGTAGGCAAAATCCGCCAGCCAACGTTCCATGGCGTAGTAGGCGATAGGGCAGGCGACGATAAAGGCGATTAAAACCAGCTTTAGAAAATCGCCGGAGAGCAAGGCCACGATTTCGGGAACCGAGGCGCCTAACACTTTACGGATGCCAATTTCTTTAAAGCGCTGGCGGGTGGCGTAGGCAGCCAGGCCAAATAATCCCAGGCAGGCGATCAATAAAGAAATGGTTACGAAGGCGAAAAATAGCTGCCGGAAAATGCTTTCGGCGGAGTACTGGCGGTCGAGGCGGTCATCCAAAAAGGAATAGCGATAGAGCGCTTGCGGAAAATGTTTTTGCCAGGTTTCTTCGACAAACGCCAGCGTTTCGGAAAGCTGTCCGGTATCAATGCGTATGGTAATCCGGGAAAAGCGGCCGCGGTCGGTTACGCTGATGGCAAGCGGCTCAATTGCTTCTTGTAAAGAAGCAAAATGGAAATCGCGCACCACGCCAATGACGCTGCCATCCCGGTTGCCGCGCTTAAACGGTTTGCCGAGGGCATTTTCCGGCGCTCCCCATCCAAAGGCACGCACGGCCGCTTCGTTTACAATAAATGTATTTCCGCTGTCCGAGGCAATCGCGCGGTTAAAATTTCTACCGGCGACGAATTCCATATCATACACCGTTAAATAGTCGTGCCCGACATGCAGGCGGTAAATGCTGCTGGAAACCGGGTTGCCGGCACCATCGATGGTTTCGCTGCGGGAGTTATTCAGGCCATTTATAATTAAGCCCCGCGATACCGTAACACCTTTAATACCAATACCTTGCAGCAAATCATTTCGGAAGGCATCAATGCCCTCCTGAACCTCGGAAAAACCGTTTACCTCCAGCACCAGGATTTCTTCCTTATCAAACCCCAAATCTTTTTTGCTAACAAAATCCATCTGCGAATTAATAACGCCAATGCCAATCAGCAAAAT
>CAXHHS010000171.1:0-10089 GCA_964015645.1 uncultured bacterium | reverse complement strand
TCGTCGGCAGCGTCAGATGTGTATAAGAGACAGTTATTTATACCATGACATTCGGCTCATTTATCGGGTATTCCGCTGCTTTTCCGTTATCCATCAAAGTCATATTCGGATTTACCCATGTTCCCGGACCAGACGGCGTGCTGGTTCACGACGCAGTAAATCCCAACGGTCCCAGCGCTTTAATGTTCGCCTGGATGGGACCGTTTATCGGCGCTCTCATACGCCCGGTCGGCGGATGGATTTCCGATAAAATGGGTGGGGCAAAAATCACCCAAATCGTATCGATTGTGATGATCGCATCGGCATTAGGCGTGGCCTATTTTATGGCGGCGGCTTATCGTTCCGCAACTCCCGAAGACTATTTTTGGCCGTTTTTTATTCTCTTCATTATTTTATTTACTGCAACGGGCGTTGGCAATGGGTCTACATTCCGAACCATCGCAATGGTGTTTAATGAAGAACAGGCCGGGCCGGTACTGGGATGGACATCGGCCGTGGCAGCTTACGGCGCTTTCATCATTCCCAAAGTTTTTGGAGAACAAATCAAGGCAACCACACCGGAGTATGCCCTGTATGGCTTTGCCATTTTCTACTTTGCATGCCTGGCGCTTAACTGGTGGTTTTACATGCGGCCAAATGCCTATGTAAAAAATCCCTAACAGGATAATCCCCGATTTTTCAAAATAGACTTGCCGAAATGAGCAGAAAGGTTAAAATGATGGACGAATTAAAGAATCTTCAAAATATTGATCCCCTGAAAAGGATGGTTGAGAAACAATCAGAGCAGGAAGAATTTTCTCCAATGGATCCACCCGATGCTTATTCCCCGCCCGGAGTTGAAACGGTTCCTTATGAAGAAATGCCGCCATTTCTACAACTACTAATGGATGATCACAAGGCATGTTTAAAAAAATTAGAATCATTTGAGGAAGTTCTCTTGCGGCTCCAAAAAAATGGTTTAGCAGCTGATCGTGAGGTTGACGAAGGGTTAAGGCAATTTTTCAGTTTTGTGGATGATGGCATTGTTCGCCACAATTTAAAAGAAGAAAAAATTTTATTCCCGCTACTACAAGCGCGCCTTTTGGAAAAGGGGGAACATGGCAAAGGGCAGTTTCCCAGAACTGACGTGGATATGTTGGAAGATGATCATATCAAAACGATGCAATTAGCAGCGGTTACATTCAACTTTTTAGGGCTGGCGGCACGGCTGCCGGATCCCGCTTCCCGGGCCTTAACGCTGGATGCTGCCCTGGAACAAGCGAAGACATTGGTAGAACTGTTGCGCCTGCATATTTTTCGTGAGGATAACGTGGTATTTTCTTTAGCGGTTAAACATATTGCCACAGAAGAATTTAAGAAACTGGAAAGTGATTTGACAAAGTTTGATCTTCAATAATTAATTGATAAACAACCATAAGCTCTTTAGGAGATATTATGAAACAATTCAGTGATATTTTGGACTGGTTAGAGAGCCATCACGATATCGCTTATTCGCTAATCCGTATTTATTTAGGCATCGCTTTATTTGCACGCGGTTGGATTCTCCTGTCAGACCCGTCAGCAATTACTGAACTGGCCGGCGCGCAACAGGTGTATATGTGGTATTCTTACATCATTGGCGCCCATCTGATCGGCGGTCTGCTCGTGGCATTCGGATTTCTAACCCGCATCGCAGCGTTGTTTCAACTTCCGATTCTTATTGGCGCTGTCTTCTTCATCCACGCGGAACAGGGTTTAATGACGGTTGGTCAGTCATTGGAGTTAGCCGCGCTGGTACTGGTGCTTCTGTTGGTGTATTTCTTATTTGGATCCGGATTATATGGAGTGGATAGATACATCGCTGAAAAAAAATCGAGAATGGAGACAGTTGCAAAGGATTCTGGGATATCTGCTTGAGCAGGTGTAAATCATTGAGTTTAGATACCGGAATTAAGTTTTTCTCAGTCAAAAACATTAGCAGTTTTTACAAGAGCAGCCTGATCAAGAATTTTAATTTTGCGGCCGGTAAGTTCTATCATTTTATCCTGCTTAAACTCGGATAAAAACCGGATCAACGATTCATTTGCTGTGCCGACCATGCTGGCTAAATCTTCCCGTTTTAAGGAAATGTTCAAGGTTTTTCCATCACCCTCTACACCGTAGAATTCTTTTAAAATCAACAATACCTCAGCGACTCGTTCCCGCACCGTTTTTTGCGCCATACTCGCGACAATATTTTCAGCTGCTTTTAGATCTTGTGATAACAACTTCATCACCTTAAATGACAAATTCGAATTCGACTCCAAAAGTTTAAAGAATATATCCTTAGGGATGAAGCAAATTTTGGAATCTTCCAACGTCGTCGCAAATGCTGAATATCTTTCACCACTAATTAATGACCGGTAGCCTACAACATCACCATCCTTTGTCAAACGCACAATCTGCTCTTTTCCGGAAGAGTCGAGTTTATAGATTTTTACCTTCCCGGAACTAATACAAAATATTCCAGCCGGTGGCGCACCAATAAAAAACAGGTTCTGCCCTTTTTTATAAAAGTTACCGCATTTGTATTTGGAAAGAATTCCTAACTCGGAATCATTTAGCTCACCGAAGATTGAGCATAAACGAGATTGGCAGGTTTCGCAGGCCGGGATGGCTCCTGATCTATTCATGACCCTCTTCTCTTTTAAAAAAACTGTTTTTAATGTAAGGATTGTTTGAAATAAAGTAAAGATGTTTGAAAGGTTTGGGGCTGAATTAAGTTTAGAAAATCTTGCGCCTTTTTACAGAACTATAGGATATGGATTGATATAAGTTTTTCTAAAAACAAAGAATTAGCGTGGAAGATTTCCTAAACTTTTACAAGTCTAATTCAACCTCCCCAATATTTAAACAGCGCCAATAAAAACGGCGACACAAACATCAGGGAATCGAAACGATCTAAAATACCGCCGTGCCCAGGCAACAGGTTGGAAGTATCTTTCACACCGGCATCGCGTTTAAAACGGGATTCTACCAAATCGCCGATTTGACCAAAGGTGCCGACAATCAAACCGGAAACGAGAGCGTAAGAGAGTGGAAGAGATGGCAAAAATATCAATCCCAATCCCCAAAAACTTAATACGCCGAAAACAAGGCCAAACGCCGCTCCTTCGACTGTTTTGTTCGGGCTAACCGTTGGCGCTAATTTGTGTTTTCCCAACTTTTTCCCTCCGGAATATGCAGCAGAATCACAAATCCAAATCGACCCGAACAGTACAATTAAATAGCGGCCACCGGCTAAAGTTGCATCATTAAGCCCCGGGAATAGAAAATGTTCAAACCCCAATGTAGAGATATCTCGTGCAGCCACCGGCAGCCATTCGTGAAAATTCAAGCGCAATTGCAGCATACAAGCAAGCAATAATGTGATGTAAATGATTCCCCCGATTGTAAATACAGTATTGGTGCTGGGCATTCCCTCCTGACGTTTCAGATGCAGGCATAAGATAAAAACGACCATCGTTAGCAACATTATTTGCCAAAACCCCGGAAGGAAAAAAACCGAGATTAAAAAAAACGTGCTTAAAATTACGCCAGGAACCCGGTGAGTAAAAATTCCTTTTCCCTGGTACATTACATAAAATTCCCACAATGCCATACCATTTACCAGCAATATAAAAATCAAGAAATAATAACTGCCCATATAAATCAGAAAGAGCAATAGCGGAATTCCCCATAACGCAACACCAACTCGTTTTTTTAATTCACTCACAAGGCCTCCTGCAATGAAATTGATGATTAAACCGGGTAATATACCATATTCTGTGGAATTATCCTCAGTTATAGAGAATATTTCTTTACTGCCTTTCAAAAAGGAACACAAAATTCATTTTGAAATTATTACTGTTAGCAAAATGAATTTTGCATTCCTTCTGATTCGCTGGTTTATTAAAAAGCGGGTGGAGATTTACGATTTTGAAACAGGCGGAAGGGTGCGTTGAAGGTCACGAAAAAGGTTATAAATATATTCTAAAATATCGATGGCTTTATCCCAATCGCTGGTGCTGACAGCCAAACGCAGTTGCAGCACTTTTTCCTTTACACCACGAAAGCGATATTGATTTACTGAAAACAGCAATTGTGACAACTCATCTTTCAGTATATCCTCATCACGATTTGCGATTTGTTTTACCAGGTTCAAATAAGTGTTTTCGAAATTTCGGATAAAATCCTCACGGGTTTCTTTTTCCGAAGTTTCTTTGGTATGAGATATCAGATTACTCAAAGAGGCGTTTTCATGCGAAAGAAGCGGCTTTAATTGCAGGGTATTTACCATTTTTTGCACTAACTCTCCCCGCGTAAATGGTTTAGCGATAAAGTCGTTCGCGCCTAATTTTAGTGCCTTAACCAGGGTTTCGGCATCGGTTTTAGATGTAACAATAATAACCGGCGTGTTTCGAGTTTCCGGTGCTTTTCGTAGTGTTGCCAGGGTTTCAAAACCATCCATTTTTGGCATTACCAGATCCAGAAAAATAATCCCGGGAGAATAAGATGCGGCCATTTCTACCGCTTCCTCACCATTGGCTCCAACGTATACTTTGCATTCGGTTTCTTTTAGAAAAGTTTTAAAGGAGTGCCGGACCACCGGATCGTCGTCGACAACCAGTACGATAACTCTTTCTTTAAAGGGGTTTTGGGCCATTGGGAATAATTCCAATTAGCATTTTATGAAGAAACTGACTTCGGCTCAGGATGAAGCTCAAAGACGTGGAAAAAACACTACAGGCTGCCAATTAGTATTAGCAGCCTGTAAAAATTTCGAGGTTTCAAATGAGGATTCGGAACCGAATTTAACACTATAAATAACGATCGATAAACTCTTTTAATTCAAAAACACCATCTTCCAGGATAATTTTATTGGAGTATGAAAGCGGGGACTCTTCAAAATAAATGTTATCAACTTGCAAATTATCCGAACGGCTATCAAATATTTCCTGGGGTTTATTTTGAGCAAAACGCACCGGGTAGGTTCTTTTGAGCAGCACTTTGTCTGTTTCTCCGGCAACATAAAGCGGTTTGTTCATCTCTTTTGCCAGTGTGGCAATTGCATGGGTTCCGGTTTTATTGATAAATGATGTTTCCGTAAATCGATCGGTTCCGGTTAAAACAAAATGGCAATCGCGAACCGCACGGGCAATATCAGCATCGGGGATTAAACGAATTTTAACCCCGGCTTTAGCCAACCGCTCGGCCATTTTTGTTCCTTCTAATAATGGGCGGCTCTCGGTGCAGATCAATCGGTAGCGTTTTTTCTGTTTTCTCGCTTCGGAAAAAATGGATTCTACAACGCTGCTGGCAGAGTGCGTTAAAATTACGTGATGATCCAAAATTAACCGGCATCCCCAACGGGTAATTTCTTTCACATTACTCCCGGATTTTTCCCTAATGCGAGCGATTTCCTCCAATGTTTGCTGCTTGATAATCTCAATATCTTTTTGCTCTTTGGGAATATTTTGAATGTATTGCAAAACACTGCGAGTGCGATTGTAAATAAGCGCCATTAGCGGTTTCGCCCGTACCAGCGCGTTGCTTAGCTTGGATAACGCTTGAATCAATTCAGTACGATTTTTGTACAACCGCTGCTCTACAAACTCCTCGACAACATTTAATGCTTGATTAGAAAGAAAGATTGATCCATGTATAGAATCATCGCGTATTTTGCTAACATCTTTTCTCCAATATTCCATATTAATTTCTTTGGTAGCTACTTCACTCGACATGTTCATCCACCCATTTTGTAAAGTTTAACGATCCTTGATTAACTGTAGGAGAGAAACTCCCCAACCCCTCAAAATGAAGATAAAACTCCGTTGCTTGGCCTCTTGTGAGATACGGTGAGGTATTTAGTGCATACAGGGTATTTGTTATTCATACAGCCTCAAATATAAATATTTCAACAACTTAAAATCAAGTTGATTTTCTTTGTAAAAAATTACAGAATATTTTATATTCGAAGAATGTTAGAAATTCTTGAACACTCTTTTGTAGAAACTTTGGAAATTTCGCTGCTGGTGTTTGTTGCGTTGGTGGCGATGGATCTCATTTATATCTATTCGCGAGGGAAATTGGCATCATTTCTGAAGCGACGCCCGGCAACCCAGTATTTGATCAGCTCGCTGTTAGGGGCAATTCCCGGCTGCGAGGGTGTTTATTTTGCAATCTCGCTTCATACTCATGGATTGGTAAGTTTTGGAGCGCTATTATGCGCTTTTATTGCCACCACCGGTGATGAAGCCTTTATCATGTTTTCCCGGTTTCCCATGCAGGCTTTTGGCCTTACGATGCTCTTGTTAGGAATAGGATATTTAATTGGCTGGTCTTTTGACTTTATTAGAAAAAAAGTAAATACCCAACACGAAACTCACTGTGAAACAGAAATTTTTCACCCACAGGAAGAATTTTCCCTATCACACTATTGGCAGGAGCATTTGTGGTCTCACATTATAAAATCCCACATGTTCAAAATTATTATTTGGACATTTATCGCCATCTTTGTTATTGAATTAGCAATTCAAAATTTTGATCTCAGGAATTATATAAGTGAAAATCCGTACTGGGCAATTTTAATTGCAGCACTATGGGGATTAATTCCGCAAAGTGGCCCGCATTTAATTTTCGTTACGATGTTTGCAGAACAGTCCATTCCGTTTTCCATATTTTTTACAAATATGCTCGTTCAGAGCGGCCATGCACTTCTTCCGCTTCTTTCCATTTCTTTGAAAGATTCAATTATCATCAAAGTGATTAGCTTGTTGTTAGGAGCATTATTGGGTAGCATTATTTTCTATTTTGGTATTTAAGGTGATGCCGATCATTAAAATTTTTAATTTTTCTTCCGATAATCCCTCTTACGGAAATTAAGAAAACAAGGAGTAAATGGTGAATAACCCTCATTTATTGGTTGGAGATGGTAAAGGAAATGTAATTGAAATTCCGGAAGTTTATATGGCCGGAATGAACCTTGCAAGACCTTCGATCCCTCGAGAAGATGAATTAATCTCATTTAACAAACAACTTGAAATTGTTACCTTGCCGAATAGGGTTGCTTATGGATATGACCCCGATTTGGAAAAGTTCGTTCAAATTCGCGAATACGATGGCATACCGGTATACCCGGTTGCGGCGGTATTGCCTTCAAATTACTTACAAATTTTAAGATGCGCTTTTTCCATGATTTTGGATGCCCGGCGGCTTCCGAAACAGAGTTTTACCGCCGTCGGTGGCCTGAATGGAGATTATCGCGTTTCCGCTTTAAAAGTAGAAAACACTTTATTTAAAGATTTTGATATTTTGGATTTGAACCCGTTTAGCGAAACATTTGCGGAAATGAGTGAAAGCGCATTGCTACATATTTCTAACACGGCTAACCCACTGATAAATATCGAAATAGCCGAAGACATTAGCACCAGAGAAATAACGCAGTTTATTCAAACGATTAGAACTAAAACGGTTCAAGGTATTATTCAGATTAATGCCGCGTTTGCAGATCCCGGTAGTGTAAAAGAATGGTGTGAAGCTGGTTTAGATAGCATTTGTTTCTCCCTAAATTCCACACAGAAAAAACTTTATGAACTATTTCATCACAGGTCGCCTTCCCAATTTGATGATATTATCGAATCCTTAAAGATCGCCCGTCATTTTCATCGCCGTATCGTTTTAAGCTATGGTGTATTTCCGGGTTTAACCGATCACCCGGATGAAATCGAGGCATTTAAGAAATTGGTGGGTGATTTGAATATCGAAATAGTTCAACTGCACAATTTGGAAATAGACCCGGAATGGTATGTTGATGAATTGCGGTTGATGACGTTAAACCGAAGCCAGCTTGGCATCAAATCCTGGTTTAGCGATTTGAGAAAAACATTTCCGAGTATTCAAATTGGTTATCAAAATAAAATAAGAGAAACAGTGTTGCAATAAAGCGCTTACGGCAAAGCGTCAGCCATAAAGTGGTGGCGACGCCGCGAATAGTGCAGGGGTGGTTGCACAAGGTCAGCGCTTTCAACCACCCCTGATTTTCTTGCTGAACGCTGCGAAAATCTGTCCCCGCCTTACTAAGGCGGGGAATTTAAATGGCACCAGTTCGTCATACAAAAATTCTCACCTACTCATCAAAAACAAGTCTTCGTTCGTCATCTTCGAGTGTCAATCGATTTCCACGAAGGTTGGCATTCATAATGAGGGTGCTTACTTCTACATCCGGAATGCCAGACTCTTCAACGACAAACGAAATGGCGGCCTCATTAATGGAATATGTGCCTGAAGCGGCCAGTGTTATCGGCGCTGCGCCCGAAGGAGTTAAGACAAGGGTAAAGGTGAATGCCGTTTCTGTGAATTCAATACTACCAGTCAAAATACCTTCCGGCGAAGGCCCTGCCGCACCATCCAAATCCGTTAAACTACCGGCATTTGTTGTAATGTTATCGCCTTTGTCGGTGATCGAAAAGAGTGTGTATTCATCGGATAGTTCGATCATCTGTTCGGGGTTTACCGGGTTGTCATCACTACAACCGATTAAGATAAAACTACAGATTAAGCAAACAGCCAAGATTGAATTATTGATAAAATGTTTCATTTTGGAATCTCCTTTATTTGTTATAATTGTACAACTGTTTTGATATTGCATATCCCGCACTACAAACTGGTATGTGCTCTCAGCCAGGGAATGACACAGTTCTGGCTGGCGGGAACCAGTTGTCCCGTGCGCACATCGGTTAGGCCGTGATTTGCATTCGGAAATAAATGGATGGTAAAATCTTTGTTCTTTTCTGCTTTGATTTTTTCAAGGATCGCGATGTCGTTGGCAGTCGGGTTGCTTTTATCTTGCCCGCCGTAAATCCACAATGCCGGAATTGTGAATGTTTCCAAAAAAGGCGCCGGGTCGAAACCATGCGTGTTGTCGAAGTTTCTAAGCGCTTCAGCTATTTCTTCATCGCTTAACCCCTGTTCGGCAATTTGATCGTAAAAATCCGAAATGCCGATAGTGCTGGCCGCCCCGGAAATGCTGATCATAAAAGCGACATCATTCGAACGAGAGGCTGCCAGCGGCATAATCCAACCGGCCTGGCTAACGCCGTACAACCCAATTTGCCCGGGATCAATCTTTGGGTGTGTTTTCAAATAGGCAACTGCAGCGAGCACATCTTGAGCTAACGTGTCAAACATTTCAATACTATTAAAGGCGTTTACGCCACGGTATTCGCCAGTCGATTCGCCAACGCCGCGTTTGTCGAAACGCAGCATAGCAATACCGTTGGACGCGAGCCACCTCGCCGCACCGGTAAATTGGTGGCGGGTAATTCTACCGGAACCGTGTACGAATACCATTGCCGGAAACGGCCCCTCTCCCGGCGGCAAATCAAGCTCCGCTGCTAACGTGACAGCGCCGCTTTTGACAGTAATGAAATCCACATCCGAAGATGACATTAAATTATCATCGCTACTGCAACTGCTCCAGAAAACCGCAGTGGCAAATACAACGAACAGAAATGGTGCTTTTGATAAACGAATCATTGTAATTCTCCTTTCGTTTTGTGATTCGAAATTCATCAAACACCATTTCACGCATCGTGCCAAAAAAATGGCAACCTTTCAGAAGGCAGCCTATATAATTGATAATATAGAGGTTATGAGGCTTAGTTTGGTAGGGAAAGAGATCGAGAAAAAGGAGAAAATTTCTAATATATCAGAAATTTCTAACATACCAGAAATTATTGGTGCTGTCGCACTCTAGTTGCTGGCGTTTACAGAGTGGTTGTTACACCAGCGTTTCAAAACGCGCAACAACCATTTTGAAACACCGCCAATGAAACATCTACGGTGTTTTTCCAGTGTTGCTGCAAAAATTGCTTTGCTGCTGACAATGAATCTCGTAGAGGTTTTATTTTTGTAGACATGATGTTCACCCGGTTTTAATCCTCGTAGAGGATTCATTTTGATGCGCCGGGTTCTCTTAGCTTAATAGCAATGGGTCGTCGCCTTTGAAGTAAAAGCAAATTCCGCAAAAGCCCGGATTAGCTAAGACATTAAAAGATTTTAGGATAATGGAAAAACGGAGAATCTATATTT
>CAXHHS010000170.1:0-10105 GCA_964015645.1 uncultured bacterium | reverse complement strand
GATAATGCCTCGAACTAATTCCACTTACCGGTAATTTTGTGATTGGGTGATTTGGCGATTTTTCTGTTGTTCCGCAACCAAATCACCCAATCACAAAATAAATCAATGCCAATTCTCTAAACAATTCATCTAATCTCACAATTGCAAAACTGCTGGCGTAATCGGGCATGGCATATGTTACCATTTAATGCGCCCAAAATGTCCCATCGGCCCGATTAAAACATTATACAGCAGGTACAAAAAATCAAATAGGATAATCGAAAAACTTCGAAAATGCTCTCGAAACATCCGGTTTCCTTTTCGAACCACAAGAACATCGCCCATGAGCTTAACTATCAATAAAATGATTGCCGGTTTCCAGAATAACCAACCGATCCATAAGATGAGATTCGAAACGTGATACAAAAAATAGCCCATCTGCAGCGCCGAGCGATAGTTTTTCCCTGCCGAAAAATGCCGCCGGCGCTGTCGCAGGAAATGCGAAAGGGTTTTCGGCGGCGCTGTACGAACCCAACCATCCGGTTCCAGACAAAAAACAACCGGTAATTGTGCCTCACCCATTTTTTGCAGCAGCAGGTCGTCATCTCCGCTTAAGGAATGGTCGATGGTTTGAAATCCACCGGCGATTTGAAATGCCGTTTTGGTATATCCCCAATTTCCGCCATAAGAAATTACCGGTTTTTGGCGGCCGATACCTGCACCGGCAATACACCAGCTGATTAACTTTTCGAATACCAGGAAGCGCTGCCAAAATGAGTTTGGTTCGGTGAATTTCATCAAACTAACAACCGCCGAGGTATCCCCTGTAAAATACCGATTCATCGTTTGAAGATGGTTTGGAGAAGGCGCCACATCCGCATCTAAAAATAGCAGGTGTTCAAACCGGGCTTTTTTGATGGCAGCATCAATCGCGAATTTTTTGGGAGAAATACTTACTGGTACTTGTTGAATTTCGATAATTCGCAAATTGGGAAAAGAGCGTTGAAATCCGCGAACAATACCAACCGTGTTATCGCTGCAACGATCAACTGCAACGATAACTTCATAATAATCATCAGGATAGAATTGCTCGCTTAATAACCGAAGGCATTTGCCAATATTTTTTTCTTCGTTATGCGCAGCGATAATAATTGAAAATTGGCGTTGGATTTTGCCATTTGCAGCGGGCTGCTCGGTAAGCTTTTTTAATCCTCGCAATGCCCAAACAATAAAATAAACCTGGATTAAAAATGAGGCAACAACGATTGAAGCGAAGATCAAGAGTCAAAACTCCAGCGATTTTTATTGCGAAAATCTTTTCCCCAATTGAGCTTGTTTTGCAACAATTGGAAAAAGTTGCTATCGAGCGGTTTGACGAGGTTTGCAGAAAAGGGTGCTTTTTCAATGGTCATTTCCGTGCGCGATTTGCAGCGGCGAACATCCCGGCCATCAGCAGCGATGATGACTTCCGAATGCTCCGTGCGAACGGTGGCTTTAATGTGCACATCTGCCGGAATGATAATCGGGCGCACTGTTAATGAATGCGGGCAAATTGGGTTAATAAGCAGCACCTCGGCAGACGGAACCACAATCGGCCCCACGGACGAGAGCGAATAACCGGTAGAGCCGGTGGGAGTGGAAATCAGCAGCCCATCGGCAATGTAGGAATTGAGATTTTTCCTATCAACATCGACTTTAATCTCGATAACCCGAACAGAACTCCCCTTATCGATAGTAATTTCATTGAGGGCATATAACGGTTCGGGATCGCCTTTAATATTACCTTTAATCATCAAACGCTTTTCGATACGATATTCCCCGGCTAAAATTTTCTTAAATTCTTTCGTGAAATCTTCCAGGGGAATTTCCGTCAAAAACCCTAATCCGCCCACGTTAATTCCCAGGATGGGCGTCTCCTTTGCGGCAATTGTTTGCACGGTTCTCAGAATTGTTCCATCGCCGCCAATCGCCAAAATCATATCACAATTATGATGTAATTCCGCTTCCGGGCAAATTTGAAATTCTTGCGAATTACCATCAAAGTTCTCATGATCCGTAATGCGTTTCGACAACAGCAACGAAATATCATTCGCCCGAAACCACTTCAATAATTGCGGAAGTTTTCTCCAGAAAAGTTTTTTTCGGTCATTTGCAACCAGGCCAAATTTCAATGCGAATTATCCTTTTTATTGTATAACAATGCTCAATACCGGGCGCTTTTTCAAAAGAGGAATAAACATGTCACTCCTACCGGAGTTCGGTGGTTTTTTAGCAGATTTTTACTATAAACATATCACGCCGCCTGGCGCAGGCCACTCCGCGGTTTTTACAAACGGACCCCGGTAACGGTGGTATGCTAAAAAGGTTTCCGGTAGTGAAATAACACCGTAAAACTTCACTGCAAACGGAATTTACTGCAAAATCAATTATCAAACCAATGAATTTAATATGGCAATAAGATGCTGTTTAACAGCAGCTCGAGATCGTTAATGTTAACGGTAAATCCGCCAATGGGGATTTGGTTATCCGGATCATTAAGCGGGCCGTATCCTTTGATCAGTACCTGGGTTTTAACTTTGTCGATTTTTTCGGTAAACATAATTCGCAATGTAGAATATTGCAAATCCTGAAGCGCGTCTAAGGTCATTAGCATCACCTGGTTTGTTGATTTCGGTGTGGGATTTTCCGGCAAACCCAATATAGTGATTGCGGTTTCTTTACTGAACTTGAGACGCCCGTTTTGCGGCCGGGATTCCAAAAGCCCTTCTCCTAATCCAATACGCGTTTTTTTCTTCCAGGAAATTTTTAAGGGAACCTGCCCGTACAGTTTGCCATCACCTTTCACGCCATCATATTCGAAAAAGTCCAGAATAGCTTGCAAATCCAGGCTATCGGCGGCCAATATAAAATTGATAGACGGTTTCCCCGATTCGTAAATAAAATTTTGGCTGTTCAGCCGGCCTTTCGCCCAATGTGTCTCAACGGATTTAAACAGAACGGAATCATCATTCAGCATTCGGAAAACGACGATGCCGTTTTTCGTTTCGAAGGAATTAAACTTGGCAGTTTCGATAGAAAGCTGTTGATCCGTGCCGGTGGTTAGCGGGAAAAAACTATCAAATATTAGCGTACCGTCAATGCCGGAAAGCGTCGCCTCGAATTCATTATTTTTCCAGGTGCCATCTTGAATATCAAGCCGAAGGTGAGGCTGCATTTCTCCCCGTTCAAATTTTAAAGTTACGTCGATTGCGATATTGCCGCCAAGTTTATCAGCATTTAATGCCGGAAATTGTTTTGCCAACCTTTTTCCGCTTTTAATATGAAATTGGGGAATTTGAACCCTAAGCTCTCCGGTGGCATTTTCTTCTGATACATTAAATTCCCCGGAAACAGATGCCTCGGCTTCCGGCAATACATTCCCGTTTCCTTTTAGACGAAAACTATCGTTTTCCAGGCTGAATTTGCCGGAGAATTCAGGATAGGATTGATCGTCGTAAAGAATGTTTTTTAGCGTAAAATCGGCAGAGGAAATGCGAGTTGTGGTTTCATTGATAGAAAACGGCAGCAATAACGAAACATCTGCAATCGATAATTGTAAGCTATCATTCTTCAAGCGAGCGGTGTTGATATTTACATTTCCGGCAATTTGATATGGCCCGCTTTCGGGAAGCGCAAGTGTTATTTTCGTCTCAATCGCCGGATGGGAAATCTGCCAATCTTGTTCAAAGATAACGCTTTTGAATTCCATATTCTTTCCGCCAATTGTTGCCACAATCCGAAAATCATCTTTTTTTTGGGAAATCTTTCCGGCTGCAGCAATCTTGCCGCTTATTTCCGGGGTATTTGATTGCAGGTGATAGCGAATCATTTTCTCCACATCCCTGGAAGGCAAACTCGAAATATCAAATTCGTACTGCCCTTCTTGCGAGGCCAGGCTACCATTGCCCGTTAAATTTAGCGGCGCCCGGTTTAACAAACCGGATAGGATAAAATCGAAATTCTCGCCGGACGTATAATCAACCGTAACTAGGTTAGATTTAAGCGCAACATCCAACCCATAAGTTGCTAATTTTGTTTGAATTAACAAGCCTTCACCATCAAGGGTAAAGTTTGTTTTCCAACCGGGTTTGTGATAGATGAAGTTGCCAGATAGTCGTGGCTTTCCGGCAATCGTTACCGGTTGTTCGGGGAAATATTTGTCCGCTAATGTTTGTAAAAATGTGGTTTCAATACCCTCTGATTGGAGAGAATATTTCCCGAAAAGGCTATTGACATTGATTTGTGCTGCCAATTCAAGAGGCGAGTTTTCGAGAGATGCTGCAACGTCGATATTTGCCGAATCGCTGCCGATCATCTGCAAACCAGCGTTCACGGGAATGCGATAACGCTTGCTTTCCCAATCGAGTATTAGTAAGGAATTGTGAATGCGAAGACGTTGGAATGGTAATCTGGCAGTAGAACCGTCAACGGATTTCAAGTTGTTCAAAGGGCCTAAATCGAGCACCGTATCTTGCCAACCGATTTTAAATTGCAGCCCGGATAATACCAGGGAATCAACCTGAAAATTCTGAATAGAATAAATCGTATAATGCACCCGAGTGCTATCAACCCGGTATTCGTCTTTACTATCGAAAGACAAATCCTTTAAGACAGCATGGGAAAATGTTAAATCGCCCAAGCGAACGGAGGCATTGGTTAACCCTGCATCTTGTAATGCTGCAACAATCTGCCGTTCAACAAACCCTGGCAATACAAAACCTTTTATGGCTGCCAAAAGCGCGCTAAGTGCAACCAGCAATAGCAGGAATAGAATGATCCATCTCTTGATGCGAAATTTTGCCATTGGGGTAATAAATATTTCAGGTTACTAACGCCTGCTTAACACTTTTCACGAATTGATAAACCGCTTCCCGGGCTGCGTTTAATTCGTGATGCCGGGATATACAGTTGATAATTGCGCTGCCGATAATCACGCCATCGCAGAATTGACTCATTGTTTTGGCCGTCTCCGGCCCGGAAATGCCGAACCCAACCAAAACCGGGTAACCGGAAAATTGGCGAAGATGTTTTAAAAAATGTTTTGTCTCTTCCGGCAACCTCTCCCGTGCCCCCGTTACGCCGGTAATGGAGACGGCGTAAATAAATGCATTGGTTAAATCGTTGATACGTTTCAATCTTTGCGTTGGTGTGTTGGGAGTGGCGAGAAATACGAGATCAAGTTCCTCTGCTGCCAATGTCTTGCGAATGTCATGACATTCTTCCGGCGGCAGGTCGGGGATGATAAAGCCGCTGGCACCGGCTTGTTTGGCATCTGTTGCCAGTTTTTCCCAACCGTATTGCCAGAAGGGGTTTGTATAGCCCATTAGAAGTACCGGCGTATCGTGGTTGTGTTTAAATTCTTTAAGGGTTTTCAGGATTTGGGGCAGTGTAATTCCATTTTTAAGGGCAATTTGGGATGCTTCCTGGATTGTCGGGCCATCCGCCAGCGGGTCGCTGAAGGGAATACCTAACTCGATAAAATCAGCGCCGGCTGCTGCAATTGTTTCCAATAGCGGCAGGGTTGCTTCCGGCGCCGGAAACCCGGCGGTAAGGTAGATGGAGAGGAGTTTTTGGTTGTTGCTTTTTTTTCCTGATAGATAGCCGCCTAATAAACTCATTCTGCTCCTGAAATAAAAATTTCTTCATTTTTTTACACTTTACAATTTAGGATAATTTCTCACAAGGTAAAAAAAATTCAATTTCAGGGAGGTTGAAATCGCATCACAGCGCGCCGGGTAAAGTGGGGATGGAAAACAGTCAGATCGACTGCGTGAGTGGCGTCATCAACGGCTTATTCGCTGGTATGGTATTAGCAAATTTAATCTTTAAATTACTGCAATAATTGCCAGGATTACGATGAACCAGAGAATCAAAACTGCATAGCGCCAAAGTTAACGCGCGACGCAGGGCGCGCTGCATTAACGGAAACCAACTTTATTAGTACCCCTAATATAATGTATTATCTAAACTTATAGAAACGCTACGTGTCCTCGCGTCGCGTTGAACACTAAGTTAGGTGGCAGTGGAATATATAATAAACTACCTAATTTCTATCGTCTTGAATCTCTTTCCACCGTTTATCCCATTCCCAAAGTTGAAACTGATCTTCTTAAGTAATTGGTGGTCCCAATTCTCGGGCCCAAAGACAGGTTTGATCCCGATGATGCGCCTCATGAGTAATGGCACCACAAATAAGAACAACTATACCGGGTTTAAATCCTTTAACATAATTATCTAGATGAATACGTTTACTTGTCTTTTCAAACTTGATAATCGATAATTATCCACTTGAGTATGTTTTGTAAGTCTTCATTCCCGAAATCAACAGTTCCTTGAAAGGAGGTACCACTCGCTTTGAGTGTCGATTCAACTTCGAAAAAGATTTTCATTTCTTTATCTTTGACTACTTGCATAGGTAGGGAGTTGATATTTTCATTTAACTCTATCGACGGGTCATCAGTGAACGATGAGCCGTTTGAAACAAACTCTTTTACTAGATCCCCATAAGAGTTAGAGCTTTCGTACCAAGTTAATCCATTATTGCCATACTGTTGTATGGCGAAGAGTCTGGCTTTAAGTTGGTACGAGCAAGTATTCCTTATTGTGCAGCTGCTACCAGCATTCAAATAGATATGGCCTTCGGTATTGAATGCTGGCCGGATATGGATAGCACTTGTGAGTCTGGGTGTGTGAAAGAATATGAAGTAAACCTTAGCCTGAAGATCATGCTCGCAGGGGTCGACCTCTTCGCTATCGGTTTTGAGTTCGTGACGCCATATGTTCCCCTGATATCCCGTTTGGACAAAGCCTGTTCCTTGTTTCTCATAGACATCTGCTTCAAACAACAAGTCCGGAAACACCCGCTTTGGGGGGATGATTAACTGTACAGCAGTTGGGTTTGTACAAAGTGGTACGGATGGAAAAAGATGTTGATTTTCAACAATACGCTCGACCTCTTTTCGAGCCTGAATAAGACGACGTTTAAACTCCGGGCGGCTTCGATTCAATTTGGAGTGTTGCTTCTTTGCAATCTTTCTGATTAATTCGTTGCCCTTCTCATGCTCATTTTCCAAAACTTCAAGGTCAATGCCAGCAGCCTTAGCTACCTTCGCTAGTAGCTTGGCGTGCAACTTTTCTTGTCGCGAACTAATACGCGCATATGCTCGATCTAATTCATGGACAAAGGCTTCATTGGTCGCGGAGAGACTTTTATGCTTGATTATCTCTTCTAAGAGATTCATCGTCTCCTTTTTACGAGCACTCTCTTTAACCCAAGTAAGCTTAGGTCTCGATAAAGTTCTAGATTTTGCCATTGTGCTTCTCCTTCTATGTGTGCTTTGATTATTTAAGATTTATCGTTTACAGGTAGAATACAATCAGATTCTATACATAATCGTTTGTATTGAAACTTAAGACAAAATACTTATATAAAAGTATGATATTAATCAGGTGAGGACATGACACCTATCATGCCAAATATGGAAAACGAGCTGCATATCCTGATCAGGAGTTTTGACCTGGAAGAGATAGAAATTCGCCTCATTAGTGTTTCTAAATCACTGCAATAATTGCCAGAATTACAATAAACCAGAGAATCAAAACTCCATAATAGACCTTCCAGTTCTTTTTATACTGAAAATATTCCTTCCCGATATTTTTTCGCCAAACCAGGTTTTTGATCTTTTCCGGGCTGACTTGCGGAAAAAACAGGCTGACAAGATAGCCAACTCCGAAAGCAACGACACAACCGATCACATTCCACCACAACCAGGAGACGCCCGGTGCGAACAACCACAACAAAAGATTCACCAAAAAACCGGCGACAATTCCAACGACGGTGCCAATATCGTTGGCGCGCCGGGTGAGTATTGCCAGCAAAAATGCCGCGAGAATCGAGCCATTCGCCAGCGAACCGATCTTATTAATGGAAACAATAATTGAATCGGAAATACCGCCGACAAAAAAGGAAAAGGTGATACAGGCGATGCCCCAAAAAACCGTGATCGTTTTAGATAGCTTGAGGTTTTGGGCGGATGTACGCGGCGTTTTTCCAGGGAAATAGCGGTCAACAATATCGCGCATGGTAACAGCGCTGAGTGAATTTAATGTAGAATCGAGGCTGGACATGGCGGCAGCAAACAAGCCGATGATAATCAGCCCGATAACACCGTGCGGCAAATAACTGAGCACAAAAATCGGAACGGCAGCGTTGAAATTTGGCACGTCTTTCGGAACGCCGTTTTCAATAATCTCTCGTGTGGGCAGCGTGGAAATAAAATCCGCATTAACAACCGCAAATGCGCCAATCGCAACACCCAAAAAGCAGTAGCCCAGCACAATCGGAAACCGCAGCATCCCGTTCAGAAACAACGCCATGTTGGTATCATCAACATTTTCAGTAGAAAGTTGCCGCTGCACCTGGGTTTGGTTGCACCCGTAATAGGCAACGTAAAGAAAAAGGCCCCCGATCAACATCGGTAAAAATGCAAATGTGGCGTTGTCGCCCAGCCCGTGGCCGGAGATATCCAGCGCCTGCAAGCGTTGCGGATCAAAATTTTCCAAAACACCCGCCAAGCCGCCACTTAGCGATGTTGCATAATACCCGGCGATGAAAATGGCCATCACCAAAATTGCCATTTGCAATACATCGGAAATGATAACGCTTTTGATGCCGCCGAGGGTGTCATAAATGATCGTCACCACACCGAGCAGCAATACTGCCAGCCAGAAGGGAATTCCCAAACATACCTGTAACACAATGGAAATGCCGTATACCGTTACGCCGGTTGCAAATGCAACGATAAACTGAAACAAAACACTCATGCTCACCCTGGTTACCGGGCCAAAACGCATTTCCAAATATTCATAAATTGAAATTACGCCTGATTTTTTGAAAAAAGGCACCAGGAAAACCATAATGATGATCATCGCCAGGGGAACCGCAAGCTCGTATTGCAGCCAGAGCAATCCGCCGCCGACCGAAAAAGCGACAAATGCCGGGGCGCCCAACATGGAATTGGTGCTGAGCTGCGTTGCCATCGTTGAAATTCCCACCGGCATCCAGTGAACTTTTTTGCTGCCTAAATAATAATCTTCCTCATTAGTTTGCTGGCGGCCGATGCGGTAACTGAGCCAGATTAAAAACCCGATGTACAGCCCCATGATGATCCAGTCGATGTAGTTCATAGTTACTCCTTTTATCCTTGTTTATCGTAGCCGCGTCAATTTGATCAAATCCATTGGACGTCCGGTGCCGAGTTCATCGCTGGTTTTAATGTGGGCTAAAGCGGATTCATTAAGAGAAACCGGGTGATCTGTTTTCACCGTTTCCAGAAATGCGCTCAACACCTGCTGCTTTTTTTCTTTCAATGCATTTTGGGCAACGCGATCATACACATCCTGCAGTGAAGGCGTCACTAATGGTTTTCGATCGATGACACGAAATACGGAATACCCCACGGTAACCGTATCGAGTTTCACCGGAACCGGTTCGGATAGCTGCCCGACCGCTAACCGGAACGCTGCCCTGCCAACAGTTCCAAACGCATTGCCGGCGAAATATCCTAATTCACCATCTTTCTTTGCCGCCCATTGGCGAACGGAGAAATTTCGGGCCAATTCCGCAATATCGCCACCGCTCTGAATGACGGCGTACAGCGAATCCGCCAGTTTTTTGCTACGTACCATAATTTCGCGGATGTTCACCATTTCCGGTACTTGATAGCGGACAATATTTTCAGTGTAAAATTGGCTTATTTCCGCTGCCGAAACCTGCGTGGTATCGAGTAAGGATCGGCGCATCTTTTTAGCAACGATTTCTTCTGTTATCCGCCGGACTTCGTTTCTCACCGCTTCATTTTGCTGGAAATTGTGACTGTACGCTTCTTCGGCCAGAAAGTCATCGCGAACCATCATTGCTAAATCGAGCTGAAGTTTACCGGGGTCGGTTAAATCCGGGCGGTGTTGCGGGTGCATTTCTGCCAGGCGGTCAAAAAACTCCCCGACGGTCCATAACCCGCCCTCAAATACAGCCAGTGTTTCATCCATTAAACCCTGTAAATGCGGGCGAACCATTCGCGCCTGAGCG
>CAXHHS010000169.1:0-10120 GCA_964015645.1 uncultured bacterium | reverse complement strand
TGCAATGGAGTCTCGTGGGCTCGGAGATGTGTATAAGAGACAGCTATTATACCAGGAAGAGGTCGCCGGAGAAGTCTATTCGCAGGCGAATCTCAAAGAACTATACGATCAGCTTAAGTGGAAGCGGAATGTCAATTTCATTATGATCCGGTATTCGGAAGAGCGTAACAGGGAAGAAGCGCATGACCTGGCTTGGGAAGTTTATGAAAAGGCTCGCACGATGGATTTTGAGGAATTAGCACGCGAGTATTCCGATAAACACTCCCACAAAAAAAATGGCGGCAGCCTGGGGTGGGTAGACCGCTATGGTTTGCTAAATGCCGACCTGGACAGCATTATCTGGAGTATGGAACCGGGAACGATTTCAGAGCCTTGTTTATCCGGTAATGAATACCTGGTCGTCAAAGTGAATCAGGAAAAAAAGGTTAAAACAGTTTCGTTTGAAGAAAGCCAGGATTATCTGAAGGAATATGCCGCTTTTGCCTGGCGTGACAAACTCAGGAAATATGATATCGAATACCAGCATAAAATGGAAGACGAAGTAAAGGCGGTATTTGATCGTAATGGGATTGATCAATTTATCACCAATTTTACAGCAATTTTTGATACCATTAAAACGGATAAATCGCTAAAAAACAATCCTCTTGAGATTATCAGGAAGATAGAGCAGCCTGTCCATATCGGGAGCTATGGCGATACGGAGATGAACAAGGAATGGCTTTTGGATAAATTGACAGAGCAGCAAAATCTGGTTTCCCCAATCTTTACAAAGGAAACCCGGTTGATGATCCTTCTCAATGATATTGTGTTCTTAGAAATGCTGGATCTTCGCGTCCGCCAGTTGGGTTTGGATAAAAATGGCGGTTATCAAAGAAGTTATCAAAACCAATATTTGCAGAGCGCCTACCGGCATTATCTTACAAATTATGTATACAATACGGTTGAACCGGCGGAAGAAGAAGTAAAAGCATATTATGACAAATACAAAGGTGAATACGACCGCTACAAAACGCTGGAGAAAGTCCGGTTGCAAGCGATCCGGGTTAACAATCCTGGGCTGGCCGATCAAATTTACCATTGGGCAGTGGATGGTAAGAATTTTACCGAACTGGCATTACAATACCACGAAAAAAACCAATTATTTAAAGATGAAAAAGGATTTTTGCCTGCTATTGGTAAAAACGATTACGGCCCGGTTGGGCGAAGCGCGTTTGAAATGAAGGTAGGAGAAATTCAAAAGCCGTTAAAATACGGTAATACCTTCATTGTCATAAAAATGCTGGAAAGAATACCGGCAATGCCAAAATTTTATAGTGAAATCCGGGCAAAAGTAAAACAGGACTGCTGGGCAGAACGGGTTCCGGAAGCGCGCCGTAGAGAAATCAAGCGCTTGCGAAAGAAATACGATGTTAAGCTAAATGAAGGCTTTTTAAATGTTTAAATGCTTAAATTCTCAGTGCTTAACAATGCAAAAATTTCGTCGATTCACCTTTAGCATATCAGCTGTGTTTAAAATCGAAATATGTACTTGACAAATTTAATTTTTTTTGATAACATATTCGGCGTTTTACGAAAACGATTGCGAAATCGTTATCAAGCATCTTTTTGTCGATATTTAAAAGTTCGACATTCTCTCTCATTTTTTATAGCAGTTTCTCAGACGGGTGTTAAAAAGCGTATGTTGAAACGTAGCCTAACTACTAATCACTTTTTGCCTTCACCAGTTCCCTATTAGCAATAGCTTCACCCATTTTGTAAGCCTATTTCGTATTTCATCGAATTCTTACGCATTCGATTCTTTTCTATAACAGCGATTGTCCTTATATAATCGAAAAATTCACAACTTTTGACTGAAAGGAGGTGCTAGCATTTAGTGTAATGTAGAAGTGAAGTTGTTTGAAGTAGAATTGGGAAGTTGAGGTGTATTAAGTATCTAATTAACAAGGTTATAGCATTTAGCTATTAAAGGAGGTCAGTATGATTCTAGCTTTAAGGAAAATGCTGGGGGTTATGCTGTTGCTATCAGCAACAGTGCTGTTTGCTCAGCCGGATTTTGGTCCCTATACTGATGACGCGAATACCGTACTGCTGTTGCACTTTGATGATGATTTGTCCGATGCCAGTAGTGTTGGTAATACCGCTCAGACCGTCGGGTCTGTGACGTTTTCCAGTACGGAAGCGCGGTTCGGCTCAGCCGTATACCTGGATAATTCCGGTACATTTCCAGCCTATACCGGGGATGACTCTGCATATTATGCCGATGCAACGCCAACGTTTCCGAATGGTAGCTTTATACAAGTGCTGCCCAACGGTGCGCTGGATTTAGATGGCGATTGGACCATTGAATTCTGGTTCAAGCCGGTAGACGCCCAGCCGGCCAATGCCACTTCCGGCTGGTCGAAAAATGCTGATATTATTAGTAAGAAAGATCCTGATGGTGCTTACAATTATTTTGTTCGCTATCGCAGTCGGAACTGGTATACCGAAGGGCATCGTTTTACCTTTGGGTACACTGATGACAATCGCGGAAATGTGCATTGGGATGGTATGACGGAAGTCGGGAATGTTACCCTGGAAGCCCCCGGCCCACCGCTGGATGTAGCATCTTTTACTGATGGCCAAAGTGCCCCGGTTGAAGACCGCTATGACTGGTACCACGTGACCTATCAAAGAGATGCCACCAACCACTGGTACGCCCTGGCAACCCACGACGCCAGTGGAAACCTGGTATATTATAAAGGCGAAAAATTGCCGGTCGGTATGGATAAGCGCGATGAATACCTCTTTTGGCAATATCACCCCGGGGAAGGTGCGGTTATGACCGGAAGCGGTAGCGATACCCTGGTCATTGGTGGCGGTAACGGATCCTGGCCTCATTGTTATATTGATGAACTACGGATCAGTAATGTCGTGCGGCCGATAAATAATGTTCCTCCTCTCGCGCAAACGCTTAGTGATGTGTACCGGCCTTCAATGCGTGGATACAGCTTCCTCAGCTTTCCCGAAGAGGTTCAAAGAGCCGCTCCTGAAGATCCGGATAGACCCCCGGCACTCAATGGTCCCGATGGGGGTGTTTGGCACTGGGAATGGTCAAACTGGCAACAGCCGGGTCGTGATGGTGGAACCGGTATGCAGGGTACTAGCCCTATTCCCAACCAGTATGATGACCAGGCAGGCTATGAAATCAGGCTGGAATCCTTGATACCGGGAAGACCCGGTGCTGTAACGGATGCGACGATTAACTACCATGCGCGCACCCAGCCGCTGAATGACCGGCTGCCGAAAGATACCACACCCTGGAGCCAGGTGGCAATGAGCTTGCAGGCAGATGGTAAAACCTGGGTTGGTACCATTCCCCAACAGCCCTCCAAATCCATTGTCGAATACTGGATTGCTACCCGGGCAGAAAACAATGATGATCTATCGGTGGAATTGGGAACCTATCATGACATGTTCCATACTGCGTATCTGGCCCCTCGCTTTGATCCCGGTGGATTTACCCAATCGCGAGGCCAGAAGGATACTTACTTCCGCTTTATGGTGGTGCCACGGAACGCCAAGTTGATCCACCTAACCTTTGATGGCAGTGATCCGATTGAGGATGTTTCCGAATTTGCCAATCCTGGCCGGATAGACGGTTCGATCACCTTCCCGGATGATGTGCCGGAAGGCGATTTTGCACCCGCAGACAACTTTGCATCTGCCCGGTTCGATGGACAAAACGTGCCCGGTTTTATTGATTTTGTCGATGCCGATCATTTTAATACCCGCTCTTTTACGATCACCCACTGGGCGAAGATCGACACCTTCCTGGGTGGAAATTTTATCCAGGTACATCATAGCGGCGGGCGCTGGCAAGATCAACAGCCCAATTACACCGAGCAGGGCCGCTGGCAAAACAAATGGTGGGTAAATCACGGTACTACCGGCGCGCCCCAACCTGGCGGACAAAATACGATTGAACATTATACCTATGCCCAGGGAGAATTTCCCAATGCCTTTGAAGGGGCCACCATCAATAACCCCAATAACCATTGGGCGCGCAATACCACTGTCGGAGACATAAATATAGAATGGCTGGAACCCGGTAAATGGTATAAGATTATTAATGCCGCAAGGTGGAATGACGTGCCAGACCTTGCGCATACCCCGGAAGGATTGCATATGTCCTATGGCGGTATCTCCGGTGGTCAGCTTCCCGATGCCTCTAGAACAGAAGACTTTTATGTGCAACAAATTATCGATGAAGACGGTACTCGCTGGTGGTATCGTATGCTGCCCATGCGCGTTCCGCCTTCCGCTCTGGAAGGGCCTTTCCGGGTTGGTCATCGCGGCGATGATGAATCCCAGCCCTTTTTTGCCGGAAATGTAGACGAATTGATTTGGTGGAACTACTTCCGGGGGCCGGATGAAGATCCCGATCTCTGGGCATTTGCTGCGGATAGTAATGCCGGGGCAATCGTTCCGGTGAGTATCGAGGATAGAGATGGTGATGGTACAATTCCGTTGGTATTTGCCTTGCAACAGAACTATCCGAATCCCTTTAACCCAACAACCAATATCGATTTTTCGATTCCGAAACTTCAGGATGTTGAACTGGCTGTTTATGATATCCTGGGCCGCAGGGTAAAAACGCTTATTTCGCGGAAATTATCCCCCGGAACATACTCCATAACCTGGGACGGCACGAATATTTTCGGAACGAGAGCTGCCAGCGGGATGTATTTCTACCGCTTAGACGGCGAAAACAAGAGTGTTACGCGCAAAATGCTTCTCATGAAATAGGTTGGTTGATGATTAGCAACTTTTTTGATACCGGGAGCTGGAAATCCAGTTCCCGGTATTGCTTTGTATCGAGTTCTTCTTCTTGAATATTTAAACTTTTTCGAGGTTTGTAATGAAGTGCAAGAAAAACTTTTGCCTGTTTTTTTGCGCAATTTTGCTATTAACCCCTTTTCTTTTCCTAGGTTGCGCAGATGATCCGGATATCGTAACTCAACCCGGAATTGTTAGAGTGATTTTTCAGGCAGACCCCTCCGATACCTCTATCGAAATATTAGGCCAGGCCATTAATGTTGGTGATAGTGACTCATTGGGAGTTAATGTTTTCCAGGGAAAAGCCATTGCAACAGATGATCGGTTTGCCATTCTCTTTAAAGATGTTCTCACCGCAACCCAGGAACAATGTACCTACAACTTGCTGGCGAGAGAAAATGGGGAATACCAGGAGTATATCATCTTTGAATCATTTGCTCCACAAGGTGATTATAAAGGCATCTCCATGGGAATTGAAGGAATTCACATGTCCATCGGTCCTTTTGAGATACCTGTGGCGCTACCGGCTGATGATGATGCAGTAATAGAATTTTCGGGTAATTACAGTGTTCTTGAAAGACAAGTCACGGAAGTAACCATTCAGCTCAGCCCATTTCAATCGATGTCTCGCTTTCTGGATTCTTTTGTTTTTGCCAGGGTTGCGGCAATTTCCGGAGTTCAGGTCTTACCGGAGACGGAATTTAATGAGGTTGTGAAAGATCTTCCATCGATTATAAACCCAAATGATCCTTATTCTCCGTAAACCGTTTTCATTGCTTTAGCGAGGTTTATGATGAAGTACATTTTTGTAACAATAATTAATTTCTGCCTGTTTGCATTTATTGCCATTTTATTTACTACCTGCGGAATCTTTGAGACCGAGGACCCCAACGAAAATACTGCTCCTAACACTACAATAGCCAATATTCCGGTTGAGGGTGACACGATTTTTGCCCTGGCAAACCTTTCCTGGGATGGCGAAGACAATGATGGATTTATTGCCACCTATCGCTATCGCTATACGACATTTGCGATGTCCCCCGGGCAAACAATCGATAATCCTGATACTATTATAACTCACGAATGGGTAGACACATCCCAAACCAGTGTAACCATTGCGTTCGACTCCCCCTCACCGGTTAATTTCCAGGTTTTTGAAGTTGCCGCTGTAGACAATGACGGGAATGTTGATGAGACGCCCGCTAAAAAGGAGTTTTTTACGTTTCCGACCAAATTTCCCGAAACCAGGCTGTTAGTTCCGAGGGATGATCGAGAGGATACCTTTGCAAAACCGGATGTCGATGAGTGGTGGGAAGGTGTATTGATAAGATATACTGCCTCGGATGACGATGGGGAAATTATCGAGTATGCCTGGGCAGTTAATGATGGCCCCTGGCATTGGACGACGGACACGGCAGTATTTATTCATCCTTCGGAATTCCACCCGGAGCTTGAAGGCACTCACACCATCAGGGTCACTTCGAAAGATAACACCTTATTAATTGATCCGGTGGGAGACTCCCGGAGAATAGACCTGGAAGTCGCTGCTTTTGAAAGAGATATTATGATCATCGACGAAACCAGCGAAGATGCCTCTCTCCCTGACTTTAACGGAATGTTTACTGATGAAATGGTCGATTCCATGTATTTTGAAAATTTTGGCGGGAATGATCGCGGGCTGGACATTTTGGAATGGGATTTTAACCTGCGGGGATTGCCCAGCTTCCGGCGTTTGAAACTTTTCAAAATGGTAGTTTGGCATAAAGATCACTTTGGGCTGGTACCGGGAACAGGTGTAAAAGCAAGCCAAAGAGCAATAGAGGAATACTTGAGAATGGGAGGAAAATTAGTGCTCATGGGCAGCCGGGTAATGTGGCAGTATATGAATATGGAAGACTTTCAACCGCCTCCCTTCGACCAGCAGCCCAGGCCCGAAATTAATTTCAACGGCCCGGAAGACCAATTTGTAAATGTATTTTTGCATATTAATGTCGCGGCTGTGACCAATTTACGCGGGGATAATGGTGGTGTAACAAGTTTTACCGGTGTTTTTCCGGAAGGCAATTTTACCGGCGAATTCCAGGTTGATCCTACAAAATTTAACCCCGGCTTCCCTAATTTTGGCAGGATGAACCGGGTATACTTGTTTAAACAGTTGGGCGGGTTTGCAGTACCGATTATTCAGTATAATGGATTGAATGAAAGTTTAAATGGACTTCCTTGTGGGCTTCGTTATTTCGGCAGTGTGTTTGATTTGATCTTCCTGGGGTTTCCGATGTGGCATTTGGAGGGCGAAAGCGCCAAACGGTTAGGCGATCAAATTCTCGATTCTATGGGGTTTTAATTGACTCCGTTTTTAGGGTGAAAAAGTTAAGGAGCAAATGGATATGAAGCGTTTAAGCAGGTTGATTTTTTGCTTGATATTAATGATATCCTGCACGGCTGTTTTGGGAAACCCGGGAAAGTTAGCCGGAACGGTAAAAGATAAAACGACCGGCAATCCGTTAATTGGTGCAAATGTTTTTATAAAAGGCCTGCTGTTAGGATCTACCACAGATGCTGACGGATTTTTCTTTATCCTCAACGTTCCACCGGGAGAATATGAACTGCAAGCCCAGTATATCGGCTATCATACATTTACCATTTCGGAAGTGCTGGTTCGAAGCGATTTAACAACCAAGGTTAATTTTGAAATGGAGTCCGAAGCAATTGAATCTCCTACTGTCAATGTTGTTGCAGAAAAAGAGTTGATCCAGCAGGATTTAACGTCCACCCGCCGGGTAACAACCCGGGAAGAATTTATTACCACTCCCGGTTTGGACCAGGTGGAAGATATCTTCAGGGTGCGATCCGGTTTGGTTCAGGATTTTTATCCGACAACGACCAGACTTTCCCTGGATGACGGTTCTGCCCTGCAAGTACGCGATGAGAGTTTGAGCGATATCCACGTGCGTGGCGGGCGCGGCGGGGAAATCTTGTTTATGGTAGACGGGATGCCGGTTACCCACCCGATTTATGGCGGGCGCGATGTATTGAACTTAAACGTTCAGGAAGTAGAGCAAATCGAATTTTTAACCGGCGCATTCAGTGCTCAGTATGGCCAGGCGCAATCCGGGGTCGTTAATATTACCACTCGTGCTGGCGGGGAAAAAACGACCGGTGGACTCGAATATAAGACCGACCAGGTAAATATCTTTGGCGACACTTATAACCAGGACATCGGATCGTTTCACTTAGGCGGGCCTTTATTTGGCAAAAATGGCGCCTTAAGTTTTGTTGAGGTACCCGGCGATATCTACTATTTTGTTTCCGGAAATGTAAACTTGAGCGATACTCGCCTTAACAATGGCCGGAATCGTGAAATCCTCTTTAGCCCTTTTGATTTAAGAGAACGACAGGAGAATGATCGAAGCCTTAATGCCAAGGTTACCTGGAATTTTACCCCGACAATTTCACTCACTGCTGCCTATAACGGCGCTTTTAAAACCTGGTCGCAATTCGATTGGCTATGGGTATTTTTCCCCGACAATACCTCGGAATTCTCTCGTAACACCCAAAATCTTAACTTGCGGTTAAATCATGTGCTTTCTTCCAAAACATACTATAATTTTAACATTGGTTTTCTGGAAGTTGATTTTAACGGTTCCTTGGATGGACAATCTTCCATCACAGATTTCTGGACCGTTCATTTAAACGATACAACCGGGCTTACCGATTCTGTCACAACCGTATTAAATCCCCCGATTCGAAACCCCGACACCGGCTTTTTTACCGAGCAGGGGAGTGAAGATATTTTCCGTGATGACTTCACTAAAACCTTTACTGCCAAATTTGATATTGCCTCCCAGGTAAATAAATACAATCTATTAAAAGCCGGATTCCAGGTGCAGTATAATGATTTGAATTATATTGATATTCAAGGTGGCGGTACCCATCTTTCTAATTTTGGCGAAACAGTATTCTTTGAAGACCGCGACCCGGTTCCGCAGCCACCCGGCCCCTTCCCGGAATTTGGCTTAACCCGTTGGGTTTTTAGAGCGTTTCCGATTACCGGTGGTATATATATCGAAGACAAATTTGAGCGGGAAGGTTTGATTTTTAATGCCGGATTGCGAGCCGACTGGATTTACAAAGGCAAATCGGTTAATGATGAAGAATGGAAAGAGGTTTGGGAAGCCGCTACCGGTTTTCCTGCTGATTGGAACCTGTTTGATATTGAGATTAGTCCCAGGTTAGGTATATCATTTCCGGTACGCAAATCTACCGTCGCATTTTTCTCTTACGGGCACTTCTTTCAGCTTCCGCAAATGGACTTCTTCTATCGCGATCCTTATACCGGCGGTTTTACCGGTAACCCGGGATTAAAATATGAGCGAACCATTCTTTACGAATTTGGATTTACTCAACTCTTATCCCGAAATATCGCTATTGATTTCAAAGCCTTTCAGCGGAGTATTACCAACCAGGTTGGAACCACACAATTGCTGGCAAATTTAGGTCTGCCAGTACAATTATATGATAACAAAGGCAATGCCCGTGCCAGGGGAATAGAGATAGAGCTTACCAAACGCTATTCAAATCACACTGCCGGTAGCATCGCCTACACTGCGCAATGGGCCACCGGTTTCACCTCTTCTCCTTATGAAAATTTTATTAGAGACCAGTTAGACATTCCGCCACCCATTCGTGAAACCACCCTCGATTGGGATGTACGGCACCAGGTAATTGCGAACCTATCCCTAATATCTCCCAAGGGACGACCGATGAGCGTCTTCGGATTGAAAATGTGGGACAATTGGGTTGTTACCGCCCTGGTACGAGTTGCAACCGGCCGCCCTTACACGCCCGGCACTCGTGATATTATTGAAGCGAATTTAATTCGAAACTCCGAAAATTTGCCCATCACCATAGGGGTTGATCTAAAAGTGCAACAAACGATTGATTTATGGGGATTATCTCTTGATCTCTTTGCGGATATGTTCAACATTTTTAATCGTGCCAATCCCCCACATGCCGGTTTCATCAATCCCTGGACCGGCCAGCCTTTTACATATGGCGATGTTATTGAAGATTCCCAGCAATTTTTTACCTGGCGGCAAAATGTGCTTCGCCAGGACCCCCGCCAATTGGCTGAATCAGCTCATATTCAGTTAGGAATAAGAATGAGGTTTTAGTTTCGATTTTATCTGTTTACTTAACCCTACTTTAATAAGTTTTATAAGAGATTGTAAATTAGAGGTTTAGCTCCCCTCTCCTATTACTGTCTCTTATACACATCTGACGCTGCCGACGAGCTTCTTGGTGT
>CAXHHS010000168.1:0-10124 GCA_964015645.1 uncultured bacterium | reverse complement strand
GATGCAATGGAGTCTCGTGGGCTCGGAGATGTGTATAAGAGACAGGTGTGATGGATTGCCCAACGGCCTTCCCGAATGATATTCATGAAAACTACCTCCTGGATCGCTTGAGCGAAATAGAGCGCGCGGATTACGAAGCGCATCTGCAAAACTGCCAATCTTGTCAAAAGATTTTGGAAGCGCAGCGATTGCTGATCGCCGGAATTCGGCAGGCAGGCAAACAGGAAATGAAGGATGAAATTCGCCGGCAGGTAAATCAAGCGAGATCGAATAAAACTGCTTCCGATTGGCAATTGATTTACAAAGCTGCCGCGGTGGTTCTCATTTTAATGATCTCCATTGGAGGATTTTATTACTTTCAGCAATCACAATCGCTGCCGGTAACAATGTCAGTGAAAGAACAACTACCAGCGGTATTGGAAAAAGCCCCGGCGGATGCTGAAGACGAGGCTATGCCTTCGGCAACTGCCGTACTTAAAAATCGTAATACTGATGCGCCGCAAGAATCGGGGGATAAACCCGCGCCGATTGCTGCCAGCCGGGAGAATCGCACAACAACAAATCGCCAGCAGGAAGAACCGTTAGAAATCACCGAAGACAATCGATCTGAAACGCTTGAGTCGCTAACAAGTAGTGGCGTTTCCACAGCTAATGGCGCATCCGGCAAAACAAGTTTAAGTCGCGGATCAGCCGGACAGCCGGCAGCAAGCGAAGCATTGGCAAGTGCCGGTGTTGCCGAAGCGGATACCGAAACCGGCATCACAAGTTTGAGTGCAGATACGATACAGCCACGTGCACCTGCTTTGGCGCTTAAAAAACAAGTGCAACCGGATTCAACAATCGCCCAAATTGAAAGCCTTATAAAACGTGGCGATTTTGAAAAGACTTCCTCGAGACTAGAGATTGAAAATCAACCTGCGGAAGAAAAACGTCTTGTCGAAAACACGGTTATTGAGATTTACCGGTATATTGCCCCGGCAGCGGTGCAATCGTCAAATAAAAATTCTCCTCGCCAGGAATCGATTACACCAAATTCTACTACCTTTACGACCAGGAGTAGAATAAAAACACAACCTATTCTTTTAAAATTCTCCTTTGGTGAAAAATCGATCCATGTAAATCTAAAACAGGAAAGCCGGCAAATCGAATTCGGAGATGTCAGCACATTGCCGGATTTTTTTCCAGTCGAAATTCTTTCCAGAGATTCACTCACCATAGAAATGAAGTGGGATGTTTCCCTCCGCCGCTTAAAAAGCAGCCGGGAAGCGATAACGCTATCGTTAATACCGGATCGCTTATTAAAGATCGAGCTACAAAATGGTAGTGTATATAAAATTGATTTATCGGAAGATCAAACTGAAGCTGTCTTACAAAAATAGAATCGTGCTCGTGGCTAGCGTATTTAGTAGAACGTTGTACATAGGTCAACCCAATCAATACATCATTTTGCTTTGATTTTAAACATAATGGGATAAAAATCCTGTAATCAATAAAATCGAGCCACAAACTAAAACCCAGTTATATTTCTTAGAATAATTTAAGTTAAAAGTTGATTTGGAGGGATTTTTAGGATTGTAAAATACAATTCTTTCTAAGACATTTTCATTTTCTTTTGCGTATTCGATTGCGGAGTCAAAATCGAGTCTATTTTTCATAAATTCTATTAGAAATTTCTTATTTGAGACAATATAAAGAAAATAAAAAATAACTCTCCAGCTTACTCCACCCCATCTGCTTTTTATTTCATCTACTTCCATATGAACAAGTTTTCCTCTGGTCTTTATCCATCTTCTTTTGAAATTCCTATTAACTATTCCTAAAACGCCAACAATTATTAATGGTAATGAAGATAAAACGAATATATCGCTAAAAGTGGGATTCAAGTCTTCATTCAAAACTTCAATTGCTGCCAAACCATATTCAATGATCCATTCACTCAAAATATACCATGTGAATAATGCCAGTAATAAAAGCCCAACCTTTGCTAAATTTCGGTTTTCTGACTTTGCAGTTAAATCTAAAATCTCTATCGCTGGTTTTCTTCTCAACAATTTCTCATAATAGATTTCCTTCCACCCGAAATCACTTGCATTCTGACGATTTTCAATTTCCTTTTTCAATCGGTTATAATTCTCAGGATATTTTTCCTTATCGATAGTCTTATAAGCTGAAAGTAACTCTTTATAAGAATATTTTGAATAGTTCGGATTCATACTAAATTATTCTCACTAAGTTAAAAAGATGGTATTTAGGACTCTAACACGGATTACGCGGATAACACAGATTTTTAAAATTTTTTAATAGAAAATCCGTCAGAACCCGTGTCATCCGCGTAATCCGCGTTCCATCATCCTTCAAAATGTCAACCTCGCCAATCAAACTCCGCTTGCGGTTTGTTATCCAAAATTTCCCCGATTTTCGCCATCACATCCGGGGTCAGCTTTTCCACAACATCGATTGTTTTCATATTTTCCTCAACTTGCGACGCCTTCGATGCCCCGGTAATGACGGTACTGACATTGGGATTTTTTAAACACCAGGCCAATCCCAATTTCGGCATGGAAATATCCAATTCTTGCGCCAGCGATGCCAGTTTTTGCACCTTTTCAATGCGTTCTGCCCAACCGTGTTTTTCCATGCGTTCCTTTAGCCATTGATATTGTTCCAGCGATAACCGGCTGCCATCGGGAATTCCGTCGTTATACTTCCCTGTCAGTAAGCCGCTGGCCAGGGGACTCCAAATCGTTGTTCCGAGGCCGATTTCTTCGTATAACAGCGCATATTCTTTTTCCACGCGGTCGCGGCGAAACATATTGTATTCCGGCTGCTCCATCACCGGCGGAATGAGGTGTTCCCGGCGGGCGATTTGATAGGCTTCACGGATTTGCTCCGCGCTCCATTCGCTGGTTCCCCAGTAAAACGCTTTGCCCTGTTGAACCACGTGGTTCATCGCCCAAACCGTTTCCTCAATCGGTGTATAAAGGTCGGGACGGTGGCAGAAAATGAGATCGACGTAATCGGTTTGCAAGCGTTTTAACGCCGCATCCGTCCCTTCGATAATGTGCTTGCGAGATAAACCAGTGTCATTCGGCCCCTTGCCGCCCCAAAAGATTTTGGTGGACAGCACCAGATCGGTACGCTTCCACCCGGCTTTTTTGATGACATTGCCCATCATAATTTCTGCCTGCCCCTGCGAATACGCTTCGGCGTTATCGAAAAAGTTAACCCCGGCATCATACGCCGCCTTCATACAATTATAAGCGACGTCTTCGCCCACCTGGTCGCCAAACGTTACCCAGGCACCAAACGATAATGCCGATACTTTTAAACCGGATTTACCAAGAAAACGATATTCCATCTTTTTGCTCCTTTGTTTGTTTTGATCTAAACGTCATTTTTAATATTTTGTTGATTGAACTTTTTATATGTTTACACAAACGGATTCTAAAATAAAGTGATTTTGTGTATAAAATGTGTTACATTTCTATCGAATTGTAATAAAAAAGGAGTAATGCATGGCTACAAAAACCGGTTTTATCAATGCCCGAATCGATCAGTCGGTCAAAAACAAAGCCGAGCAGATTATGAAAAATTTGGGTGTTAAACCGACACAAGTCATCAATATGTTGTATCACCAGATCATTTTGCGTAAAGGAATTCCTTTTGACATCGAAATACCGGAGAACAATAACGCTCAAAATTTGAAGAAGGAGCGTACTATGCGCTTTGCTAACAGCGCGTTGTCAGGTATGGACCAAAACGATATAGAACTATTTCTGGAGCATGCTCGAAATAAGTCAAATTTTTTCGGAAACAGAAAGTGAAAAAAATTCTCTTTGACAGTACAATAATTATCGATTTCATTCGCAATACTGCTGATACGATTAGTTTGATAGACCATTACCTCAATCATTATCATGAAATGACATTCTCAGCCATCACCAAATACGAAATCCTGAGAGGCTACGAAGTGATCAAGGCCGAGCGAAAAAAAGCAGAATTTATTGCCTTTTGTGATGATCATGAAATTTTACCGATCACCGATGAAATTATCAATAAAGCAGCGATAATCTATGGCGACTTACACCGAAAAGGACAATTGATTGGCGATGCGGATGTGCTAATCGGCGCTACAGCCATCACCAATCAGCTCCCAATTTTAACGCATAATATAAAACACTTCAAAGTGATCGATGGGCTGGTATTAGCAGATTTCTCTGAATAAGAGGTTTTAACCCCGATCAAAATCATCAAATGTAACAGATAATACTAGCTAGTTTATCCTTCAACCTTCTTCACCCTTTCCTCCGCCAGCGCTCTATCCATTTTCGCCTTTAACCTGGCTTCTCGCTCTTCTATCTCCTTAAGTCTCCAGCACTTTACTTTCACCTGTTCTTTGATTAGCTCCAGCGATTGCAGGGTCATATTTTTAACAATTGCATTGAGTTGCTGATCGCTTTCTTTCGACAGCAAAGTTTCCAGGGTAATATCGGTAATATCTTCCACAATCACCTTATTATTATCCGAGGCCAAATCCGTTACAATCCCATTTACAACGCTAAAAACAATATCGCTGATGATTTTTTCCAAACTCCCGGCTGCCGCACTGCCGAAAATCGGGATCAGCGTAAGCGCTTTTATTTCACTGTTGTTTTCCACCGCTTCTGCAATGCGCTCGTTCACATATTTCTGGAGATCTTCTTTGTATTTTTCATGCGCTGTAATCGCAACATGTTGCAAGCGGTTCGACATCCATTGAATTAAAGGGTCTTTGTGCGGCATTATCACTTCCGTAATCACTCTATCCGAAAGCGGGCTGCCTTGTTTAACTTCTTCCTGAATCCCTTCGATAACGTTAACCACAACGCGGTCGGAAACTTCTTCTACCAAAACATTCATGTATTTGCTGGCGCTATCGTATAAAAACGTTTTCGTTAAATCGATCACTTCCAATTGCTGCAAGCGAACAATAATTGAAACAACCCGCAATACCCGTAAAAACCGCAGGGAACCGACCGGGATGCAGCCAAACACATCATACCAGTGAATGAAAGGATAAAAAAACCATTTGTAATATGTCTTCTTGACAATGGCAAGTATCCAGCGTATCAGTAACTCTACGACATAAATAGCGACGAAATAGAGGTCGATCACTAAAAAATCTTTATGGATATTCTCATTGTAAAAATGGAAAAAATTGGGTGTGTGCGTTTCAAAAAACGCTTGAACGGTGAGGCTGGCAAAGATCCAATCAAATATAATTAGATTAAGATTGATAATCAGCACAACAAGCATCACCAGGTCAATTATAATAATACGAATATCGCGATTATGGAGGAGTTTTGATAAATTCATAGCGATAAGTTACAAACAGGATTCATTTTATGAAAATTTTATATTTATGTCATCAGATCACAGAAACATTTTACGAAAGATGCGTTTATATATTTATATTTTGATATTGTGTTGAGTGTAAAGTAATTTATATTTCAAATGTGTATACATAACCAGAGGTTCTTTTTAATGAAACGATTTATCATTTCCCTCTTTATTTTCATCCTGAGTTTTACGTTTTTAGCATTGGATGAAACCTCTAATTCATCAGAAATAAAATTCGACGTAATTTCGCCCAAACCGGAGCACCGGAAAGTCAGCCAATTGGTGACGCATTTATTAAAGCAGCAACATTATTTAAAAAAAGAAGTCAATGACGAGATGTCTTCGGAAGTTTTCGACCGCTACATCGAGCGCCTGGATGGCAGCCGTTTTTACTTTTTGGAATCGGATATCCAATCCTTTGAGAAACATCGCGATATGTTCGATAATTATATTCTCTCCGGCCAGGTCGAGGCTGCTTTTGACATTTTTAATGTCTATCAAAGTCGCGTTGCAGAACGATTAGAATATGTGTTCGAAAGATTGAACAGTGACTTCGACTATACCAAAGACGAATATCTTGATTATGACCGCGAAAATGAAAACTGGGCGAAAACTAGTGCGGAATTGGATGAAATCTGGCGCAAGCGTATTAAACACGCCGCCCTGAATTTAAAGATTGCCGGGAAAGATTGGGAAGCTGCTTCCGAAACGCTAAAAAAACGCTACAAAAGAATTCAGAAAAACGTTGAGCAAACCCAAAGCGAAGATGTATTTCAAGTGCTGATGAATGCATTTTCGGAATCTTTTGATCCCCATACCAACTATTTTTCGCCGAAAGATTTTGATGATTTTAAGATTCGCATGAGCCAATCTTTGGAAGGCATTGGCGCTCGCCTGGTAAATGAAGACGATTACACCAAAATCGTAGAAATTGTTGCCGGCGGCCCGGCAGATCGAAGTAAGCAATTACACCCGAATGATAAAATAATCGGCGTTGGCCAGGGGCACGACAGTGAATTGGTCGATGTAATCGGCTGGCGCATTGACGATGTTGTACAGCTCATTCGCGGAAAAAAGCATACGGTGGTGCGGTTGCAAGTAATTCCGGCGGATGCAGAACCCGGCGCGCTGCCGGACACTATCTCCCTGGTGCGCGACAAAATTAAGCTGGAAGACCAATCGGTAAAAAGCGAGATTATTTCTGTGGAACACGAAGGCCGCGACTTATCTTTTGGCGTGATCACCATCCCTACGTTTTACCTGGATTACGATGCATTGAACAAACGCGATCCCGATTATAAAAGCACCTCGCGCGATACGAAAAAAATATTAGTTGAACTTCAGGAACAAGGTATCGATGGCATTATTATCGATTTGCGCCGAAATGGCGGCGGTTACCTGCCGGAAGCGGTGGCGCTCACCGGCTTGTTTATCGAAACCGGCCCGGTGGTGCAAGTTAAAAACACCAAGGGTCAAACGGAAACGGAATGGGATGATGACCCCGAAGTTGTTTACGATGGCCCCTTAGCCGTTTTAATCGACCGCCTTAGCGCATCCGCCTCGGAAATTTTTGCCGCGGCCATCCAGGATTATGATCGCGGCATTATCGTCGGCGGCCAATCCTTTGGCAAAGGAACGGTGCAGCGTCCCATCGATTTGAACTATTACATGCGAAATACCAATTCGCCCAAACTCGGCCAAATCAAGCTGACCATCGCCAAATTTTACCGTATTGACGGGCGCAGCACGCAGCATGTTGGCGTTACCCCGGATATCGATTTTCCCAATCGCTTTAACTTGATGGAAATCGGCGAAAGCACCCAGGACAACGCGTTGCTGTGGGATGAAATTCCGGAAGTTAACTACGATGCCTACCAGAATCTTTCCACCATCATTCCGCAATTAGACAAACGGCATCAGCTCCGTTTAGCAACGAATCCCGATTACCAGGAATTCGTGAAGGATTTACAAGAATACGAAGACAGCCAGAATGAAACCCAAATTACGCTAAACGAAACGCAACGCAAATCCGAACGCGAGAAAAAAGATAGCGAAAAATCCGGCGAACAGGACAGCGCTCAAGACGGCACTAATGGCGATGACGGCAAAAAGGATAAGAAGAAAGATTTGATGTTAGATGAAACCGCTCATGTGTTGGGTGATTATATTTTGCTTTCGCAAAAATAAGTGGTAGTACAAATACTTTTTTATCAATTTAAAAATGCTAAGGCTAAGAATTTATTTTTCTTAGCCTTAGCATTTTTTATGAAATTTGTAAATGCAGCCGTTTTCCCAAAGCCTCAGCATATTTATACAAGGTCGAAAGTCTTATATCTTCCGCATGATTTTCGATCCGCGATATTGCTGATTTTTTCGTATTTAATAGTTTAGCGATTTGTTCTTGAGTCATCCCGGCATCCTCACGCGCTTGACGAAGTAAAATACCGATTTTAAAGTTTTCGTAACCTTTCTCGAAACTCTCCGCAAAGTCCGGATTTTGTTGCTTACGGTTCTCGATATATTTTTCTAAATCATCCATTATTTATTCCTCTCTAAATAATCTTTCTTTCGCTTTTCGGCTAATTCTATTTCTTGTTTCGGTACTTTTTGTGTTTTCTTTGTAAATCCGTTTGTCAGAACAACAAACTGGGATTTCTCTATGAATCCGAGTAGACGAAAGATATTATTTCCTACTTGAACTCTTACTTCCCAAATGCTATTCGTATTCGTTAGTTTCTTGAAGTATTGTTTTGGAACTATCTCCAATTCTTTAATAATTCGCAAAACCCATAATACTTTTTTAACCTGTTTATCCGATAGTGTATCAAGAAATTCCTCAACCGGGCATCGATCATTTTCGCTTCGATAAAATATTATCTCTCGCATGAGTCAAGTTAACGTAAAAGTGAACACAGGCAAGAAATATTTTACATTGAATTTCTGCTTGCAAGCAGAAGAAATGTTTGAAAAATTTCCTATCGTGATTATGTTAATTTTACAGTATAACACTGCTTTCGGCTGCCAAATTATAATAAACACACCAAACATAATAATTTTTTACTGATTTCTACAAACACTCTGAACTCGCTCGTCGATATGCAACCGCATAGTTTAGTTGCGCTTCGGGCGACTACCAATAAGGTAATGGAAGCGTTCAGCAATCTATAAAAATTACTTTTTAGCCTCTAAGGAATCATTGTTTTGAGCTCCAACACTCGAAACTTGCTCAATGGAGTCAATTTTAACTTGTTCAGATTTTTCTATAATTCTCACATTTATAGTATCTAAAGGGCTTTTTTCATTTTTTATTGTCACAATTCTTTCATTCGTAAATGTGTAATACTGGAATAAAACTGTAAAAAGAGTGCCGAATATAGAAACCACCGCCACTATCAATGTTAGTCTTTGTGATTTTATTCTATCTCGCTTTTCCTCTAAAATTACTTGTTCTTCCCGAGTGAGAAAATTTCTGTCTACCAGAGAATTTAGTTCAGGTATAAATTCAATTTCTTTCCCATAGTAAGGGCTTATGATATCAAAAATAATATTGTCAGGCAATATTTTTTCTTCATTCAAATTATCAACATATATCGATACATGGTCTTTTTTGAAATCTTCCTTTTTCCGTACATAAATAAGCCCTTCTCTTTCCAGTAACTTCAATATCAGAAAAAATGTTTTTATTTTGTTTATAAATTCTTCACGGTTCAAAGGTATATAAACATCATATTCAACACTACTATGTAAAAGAAAATCTTTGAAAAAATCTTTATGCCTACCAAGTGGCTTTATGGTTTTCTTTTTCAATCGGCAATGGTAACTGATAAATGTATTTATGTCTGTAACATTTCCATCTGCTATAGACTCGATTATCCCCTTTTGGAAATCAGTTAAAACCATAAATTCTTCCTAAAAATAATGTGACAGTAAATAGAAATAGAATCAATGCAAGTATAAAAATAGCGCTAACTTAGAATTACTCCGCCTAATTTATAAAACTCAACTCTCCTACCGAACAAATGTTACAATCTTATCCAGCGACTTTTTCGTAATATCCGGCACTTGTGCATCTTCCGCCGGGTATCCCACCACTAAAACCAGGTAGGGTCGCTCGTTCGATGGCCGGTTGAGAATTTTATTCAAAAATCCCATTGGGCTGGGGGTATGGGTCAACGTTGCCAGGCCGGCGTGGTGCAGCGCAGCAATCAAAAATCCCGTGGCGATACCAACAGACTCCTGCACGTAATAATTTTTGATCTTTTTACCCTCCGCTGTTATTTCATAACTCTGGCCAAAAATGACAATCAGGTAAGGAGCGGTTTCCAAAAACGGCTTGTGCTCATCAGTTCCCAGGGCAGCCAATGCGTCCAGCCATTCCTGCGGCGCACGATGGGTATAAAATTCGCGTTCTTCCACCTCTGCTGCTTCCCGAATCTCCTTTTTGATTTCGGGATTGCTAACCACGACAAAATGCCAGGGCTGGTGATTTGCACCATTGGGGGCGGTTCCGGCTGCTAACAGGCATTTTTCGATAACCGCTTGCAGAACCGGGCGGCTGGAAAATTCTCTTACAGTTCTGCGGCGTTTAATCTCATTATAAAACTCCGCCGCGCGGGCATGCATTTCTTCTTCCGAGTATTCCTGAAAATCCGCTAATGGGATAAATTTGGCAGTTTTCAATCAATTCTCCTCATTTGTTCGGTATTCGTTTAACAGCAGCGCTAACAATACACTGAAAATAATCA
>CAXHHS010000167.1:0-10151 GCA_964015645.1 uncultured bacterium | reverse complement strand
AAGCAGAAGACGGCATACCCCATGCAATGGCGTCTCGTGGGCTCGGAGATGTGTAGACGAGACAGGTGATGGCTCAAGAGCGTCCCGGCAGCACTGCCGCTAACTTCCTTAAAATAGATGTTAGCCCCCGGGGGGCTGCAATGGGAGGCGCTTTTATTTCTGTCGCAGAAGGAGCTGAAGCTGCCTTTTACAATCCTGCCGCTCTCGCCGAAATGCAAGGCTGGGACGTCGTCTTTAACCATAACGAGTGGTTTGCCGACATCAATCATGAATATCTTTCTATTGCGCATAATTTCGGAACCCTGGTTGGCTCTTTTGCTTTATCCGTCAACGCGCTATATACGGATGAAATGCTGGTGCGAACGCCGCTTCAGCCGGATGGTACTGGCGAAACCTTTTTCGCCGGGTCTTACCTGATCGGGCTGAGTTACGCGCGAAAAATGACGCACCGGGTATCCCTGGGAGGATCGATCAACTATCTTCACATCGGATTGTTCGATGAATTTACCGCCAATGCGTTTACCTTCGATTTGTCATTGACATATAATACCGGTTTTCGTGGGCATCGGTTTGCACTAGGTATCTATAATTTTGGCCGCAATATCAAGTTTGTTAATGAAGATTATCCCATGCCCACCAACTTCATTTTTGGAATGAGCATTAACGGGTTCGAAAAACAGGATTATAAAGTTATGTTTAGCATTACCGGTCAAAAACCAAACGACCTTGACCCATTAGCGCAGTCCGGGGTAGAAATCGATATACTCAATGTGCTCGATCTTAGGGGCGGGTATGTTTTCGGCCACGATGTTGCCAGGTATTCATTTGGGGCGGGTTTAAAAACCAAACAAGGTGGAAATTTTCAAATAAGGGCTAACTATTCTTTTAATGACTTCACGGCTTTAGGCGGCTCCCATCGAATTGGGTTGGGTTTCTCATTCTAATAGAATTGCTTTAGGGGGTGAGATAATTCCGCAGCGACGGAACCCGATTTCTTTAAGTATTATCTCACCTCCTGAATAAGCTAATAAAGAAGCCTAACACTTACCAGCCAAGCATAATTCTCTTGGCAGATATTTCCAAAAAGCGAAAAAGGAAGATAAAAGATGTTAAAAAAAATTTTCATCTTTATACTCTTAACAATATCCTTTAAGCCCATACTCGCCGATGGATTTCCGCCGGCGGCAGAGCAGCTTACATTGGATCACGGTTTCCATACCGTTGGCAAGGTTTGGCAGGTAGTGTCGAATATTGGCGGTTATCTTGGGTTCCACTGTTTTACCACCTATGCACCACAGGTTCGCTGTGTTTACCCGGTGGGGAGTGGTAATTCCTATTTATTTACCGGTAGTTTTTGCATTGCTGCTAAGCGCAACGGCAGAAAACTCTTTTCTACCGGGGATGCCTGGTCGCGAAACAGCACGCTTTGCGCCTATGAATTTTTTCCCTCGGGAGAACCCTGGGATCATGTATATACTGTTTTTAGAGGGGATACAGTCGATATACCCTACTACCCGAATTTCACCCCGCGAGCCGACCAGGCGCTGGTAATGCGCTATAATGATTTTACGATTCGTCCCCCGGACCAGGTGTCTCCATTGTTTTTAGAGGTTATCCAGGTGAGCCACCAATGGGCGTCTACCCCTTTTGATGAATGGATTTTGTTTGAATACTTTGTATTTCCGGTAGAAGATGATCTAACCGATGTGTGGCTTTCTTTTTGGGCTGGCGCCAATCTTATCCCGGGAGATGGCGCCGGGTTGAATGATGACAACCTGACCTATTTCGACGAAGAACGCAACATGGGAATTGTAGAAGATTTACCCGGCGGCCAGGATGACAACATTGCCGGGCCAATTGGGTTCATGATGTTTCCGCCGGATAATATCGATCAGGAAAACTTACGCTGGACCTTCAATAACTCCGTAATGATCGACCATTTTGATGATGTTATGTATGATGTTACCGCTGCCGGCACCATTGAACCTCCCTCCCTGGATGGCGATGGGCGCAGTAACCCCGGGTTTTTTCGGGTTGCTTTTGGCCCCATTGACCTGGCAGTTGGAGATACTGCCCACTTCTTTGTGGCAGAAATTTTTGGCGACGGCGCTAATAAAGAATTGGCCAGGGAAAACTTTTTAGCCAATGCAGACCGGATGATCTGGCTGAAAAATAATAATTTCCAAACGCCTTCCGCACCGCCGCCGCCGGAAGTAAGCGTAAGAACAGACAATCACACCGTTACCCTCGATTGGTCCATTAAACCCGGTGGCGTTAACCCGGAAAGCTACCAGGATCCCGTACGACTGGATAATATCGACCAGCCGTTTGAAGGATACCGGGTATACAAAAGCACCCAGGGCCTGGGAGGCCCCTGGACTTTATTGAGAGAATTCGATATTGCCGATAATGAATTCGGTATCAACGTTGGCCTGGAATATCAATATACTGATGTTGGGCTGGTAAATAACCTGGAATATTTTTACAGCGTGGTTGCTTTTTCCAAGCCTGATACGGTTACCAATTTTCCCAGCCAGGAATCAACTATTTCCGGTAATGCTATCGCGGTAACTCCCGGAACTGCTATCCCGGAAACGGTTGGAAAAGTGGCCGTTGTTCCCAATCCCTACCGTGGGGATGTCCGCTACCAGGATTTTAACCCACCCTGGGAGAAACCTGGCGGCAACCGGGTTCGCTGGACAGAAAATGATCGCCGCATTCAGTTTATTAACCTGCCCAGCCCATCGGAAATCAAAATTTACACCATGGCTGGTGATTTGGTGGAGACCATTCAGCATAACAGTCTCGATAAAGGTTTTGCCGATTGGAATTTGACCTCTTCGATTGGCCAGACCGTTGCCAGCGGCATCTATCTTTTTACTGTCGAAGATCTCCGTAACGGAAATACACAGGTTGGGAAATTTGTGATTATCAAATAATACAAAATTTTCTTTTTATTTTTTTACAATCCTTTAAGGAGCGCACTGTGGAAAGTTTTAAAATCCGGTTCAATAAAAAATCCTCATGTGGCACTCTTATAATGTTGCTTATTGGTTTCATGATTTCCTCCCCGGAGGTTTTTTCGCAATCTTCCGATATCATTTTAACACAAGATTGGGAGTCCGGCATGGGGAATTGGTATTCCAGCAATAACGTCTGGCAAGCCGGAAAGCCGGGCGCCGGCCCGTCAAACGCATTTTCCGGCCAGCAATGTGCCGCAACGGTTTTAGATGGAAATTATCCTCCCGGTACAAAATCCCGCCTGGTTAGCCCGCCCATTGAAATGCCGCCAATCGCCAATAATGAGGCAATTCTATTAACATTTGTTGACTGCCAGTGGTGGCATCCCGATTGGGAAGAACAGGCCGGGGATGATGCTCGTATCCAGGTATCATTTAACGGCAGCGATTGGTACCCGATTACCGAAAACCCCTATGACGGCAGCTCTGATAGCTGGCATTTAGAAGTAATCGATCTTTCGATATATTCCGGATTTGTAATCCAATTGGGATTTTATTTCGAATCTGACACGGTTCAAACCGACCTGGGATGGTATGTCGATGACATCGTTATTGAAAGAATCAACAAAGAGAATTGGCAGCCGCCAGCAGCGTTTAAAAACCTGAGTTTAGCAGACCACGGATTTCCACAGGCGATTTTAGGCCGGGCAAGCTGTGCGATCCCGCCTCCAATTCCCGATAGGATTCACCTGGATCACGCGATTCATGATGTTGGGAAAATATGGCAGGTGATCAGCAATTTTGGTATGCTGGGATTTAACTGTATTGGTCTTGGCACCTACCCGCAACGCAATCGAATGGAGTTTCCGATTGGAAGCGGCCATTCCTATATCTATACCGGGAGTTTGATATTTGCCGGAAAATTAAACCAGCGAAAACTGTTTTCTGTAGCAGACGGTTGGTCGGAAAACAGCCCGATATGTGCCAACGAAATGTTTCCGACGGCTGAACCCTGGGACTCTGTGTGGGTGGTCAATAGAGGCGAAACCGTAGATATCGGCGACCCGGAAAACCCCTATTTGCGGAACTTTACGCCTATTGGGGATCAGGCACTGGTATGCCGGTATAACGACTGGAATGTTCAGCACCCGGAGCAGGTAGATCCCCTGTTTTTAGAGGTCATTCAGATTTCACATGCCTGGTCTTTTCCACCATTGGATGAATTTATTCTTTTTGAATATTATGTAGTTGCCGACCGGGTACCGATTAATGGGTTGTACATAGGCCAGTGGATTGGCGCAGAACTTCGCCCGGAAGGGCAGCTATATTGGGGGAGAGACGACCTGGTTTATTATGATGAGGAACGCCAAATGGGAATCGTGGAAGATTTGGATGGCAATAATGATGACGATATTCCCGGCCCTATCGGGTTTATGTTGTTTCCGCCATCGCCATCAGATTATGGCCGGAATGACTGGCGGATTACATTTAACAACCGGCAAATGCCCGACCATTTTGACAATATTCAGTACGATGTTACTGCGGAAGGGCAGATCGATCCGCCGTCTACTGATGGCGATCAGGATGTACAAATCGGGGACCGGGGATTTTTCCGCCTGGCGTTTGGCCCAATCAGTATGGAGCCGGGTGATACTGTCCATTTCTTTATCGGAGAGGTTGTCGCGGATGGGGAAGGAAGTAAAGACCGCGCGCGGCAAAGGCTTTTGGAAAATGCCGATCGCTTAATCTGGATCAAGGACAATGGATTTATGACCCCGTTTCCGCCGCCGCAGCCGGATTTTCGGGTAACCACCAGCAACCATGCCGTTACCCTGAATTGGGAAATCCAACCCGGCGGCGTAAACCCGGAAGCCTACCAGGACACCATTCGGCTGGATATGATAGATCAACCCTTCGAAGGATATCGAATTTATAAAAGTACCGAAGGAATTGGCGGACCCTGGACGCTTTTACAAGAATATGATATCGCCGGAAATGAATTTGGCGTCAATACCGGCCTGGCGTATGAGTATACCGATTTTGGCCTGGTTAATAATTTGGAGTATTATTACACCGTTACCGCGTTTTCAAAAGAAGATACCGTATCGAATTTCCCCAGCCAGGAAACCAGCTTAACCGCCAATGCGGTGGTGGTTACCCCGGGCACTGCCGCACCGGAAACAGTTGGCGAGGTCGCCGTTGTCCCAAATCCCTACCGCGGCGACGTTCGCTACCAGGATTTTAAACCGGCCTGGGAAAGACCGGATAACGCCTTTGGCCGCTGGACGGAAAACGATCGCCGAGTTCAGTTCATCAATCTGCCCAGCCCCTCGGAAATCAAAATCTATACCCTGGCTGGCGACCTGGTAGAAACCATTCAGCATAATGATGCCAATAGAGGGTTTGCCGACTGGAATCTCACCTCCTCGGTCGGCCAGACAGTGTCCAGCGGGATTTACATGTTTACGGTAGAAGATAAACGAAATGGTAATGTGCAAGTGGGGAAGTTTGTGATCGTTAAGTAAATCTGGATAATTTATCATCAAATTTACATAGTTCGATGAAAGAAATATGTGGAAAAATTCCCCGCCTTACTAAGGAGGGGACAGATTTACGAAGCGTCCAGCGAGAAAATCAGGGGTGGTTGCGCGAGTTCGGCGGCCTCAACCACCCCTGCGCCGTTCGCTCGACGCTTCACGACGCTGTCCCCTCCTTAACAAAGGAGGGGAATTTTATATGCATCTGCTCCAAACCGCTTTGGTGCATAATATTTTTACTAATCACTATACTTTGTGCACCGCTGTATTCAAAATCCGATTACGAAGATTTGCTCCATACCAAAGCGCTCGAATGGACGGTAACCGATTGGATCAACTCGTCACCTTTAACACTTTCCGAATTGCGGGGCAAGGTAGTACTGATCAAATGGTGGACCGGCCCCTACTGCCCTTTTTGTCAGGCAACCGCTCCGGCCTTAAAAGAATGGTATAAAACGTACCGGGATAGTGGCCTGGTCGTTATCGGGTTTTATCACCACAAAACAAACAAGCCGTTAACTATCGATCATGTCAAACAATTGGCCGAAGAAATGGAAATTGGATACCCCATTGCAATTGATCGTGATTGGCAAAATTTGAAAAAATGGTGGTTAGACCGGGTGGAAAATGCTCGATTTACCAGCATCACTTTTTTGATCGATGCCACGGGAGTTATCCGGTATATTTTCCCGGGTGGTAAATATTTAAAAGGCGATGAAAATTATTCTGAATTACAATCGGAAATTGAAAAACAACTGAAAATCGCCAAAACCGGAAATTGAGCGCCGCAAACGCCTCGATCCGGTTCGAGTAAGCATTTGATAAAGTAGGCAGTAGGCAAGTTAGCGGTAGGCAAAAAGAATTGCCTACTGCCGACCGCTAACTTGCTTACTATAAATATTGGAGGAGGCAGCCTGTTGATCGGGTTTTAAACGCCCGAAAACCGTTCTGTTTACACCTCGCCCTTTCCCGCCTTTCTACCTGCCTAACTCTCTAACATTATTAAACTTAAATAAAATTTATGGAGGAACTCCATGGAGTATTCTATGTCGCATTTACCGGATTTTTCAGATGAATAATTGTCGGATAAACTTATTCAGGGTCGCCTTGCTTTTGCTTGTTTTTAACACGATGATATATTCGCAATTTACGGTTGACGAATCCAATGTGACTTTGGATTTTAAGCGCCACTGCCTGGGGTTGTCACAGACGGTATCTAATATCGGATATTTTACAAGACCCGGCTTTTGGGATGGCCGCTTTAGTAGTTCCTGTGGAAGCCTGGGAAAAATAAGCGCTGATAGCATCAGCCTGGGAAAAGTTGGACAGCAGGATCCTATCCGGCCAGGTTCGATCCGTAGCGCCCTGTTTGTCGGCGGGAAAGTAAATGGGCAAAAAGTGTTTACCAGCGGAGAGGAAGAGTGCTTTCAATGCGGCCATACCGGTTTTGAATTTTTCCCGTCCGGAGAACCGTGGGATACGGTATGGGTGGTATCGAAAGAAGAAGTGGTGGATATTCCCTACTTTCCGAATTACAAAGGAATTTCCGATGATGATCTGGTTGCTCGTTATAGCGATTACCGGGTCAGGTCTGCCGGTCAGCAAAGGGCGTTAGGTATCGATGTCATTCAGGCCTCACATGCCTGGGGCTTGCGGAGCTATAATGTATGGACCTATATAGATTTTTGGATTATTGCCGTTCAGAACGATATCGAGGATATGTGGGTTGGCTGGTGGAAACACGGGGGAAACGGCATTTTTAACGGATTTCCCATCAACCGTGATGATCTGCAGTATTTTGATGAAGAGTTGGAAATGTCGTTTGAACAGGATTTACCCGGAATGGATGGCGATGGAGTTGGTCCCCGCGCTTATAAGATATGGCCGCCTGAAAATATTCCCAGAGAGCAGATTCGCTGGTCCTTTAATAATCAAAACCTGGTGTCAAATGATGATAATTTCTGGTATGACGAACTCTCTTCCGGGGAAATTGATCCGCCGAGTTCTGTAACAGCGCATACTTTTGGCGGTTTTGCGACCCTGGGAATGGGACCTTTTGACCTCGCACAGGGCGATACATTGCATTTTAGAGTCGCTAATTTTGTGGGGGTGGATACTGCCGAAATTCGCCAAAGTCTTAAGCGGTTGGAAAATTTAATTGCTCGTGATTTTGCATTGCCATCAAATCCGCCAGCACCGCCTTTGCGCATTGAAGCGGGAAACCATCAGGCGACGTTGCGATGGGACCCCTTACCGGGGCAGGTTGATGTAGAAGCCTGGCGGGATAATTTTCGTGATGATAAAGATATTGAACCGCAGCCCTTCGAAGGCTACCGGATTTATAAACGCTCCGACCCTTTCGGCCCCTGGACCTTGTTGGCGCAGTTTGATGTTGCGGATAATAATTTCGGCCCAAATACCGGTCTGGTGCAGGAATATACCGATATCGGGTTGTTGAACAATTTCGAATATTTCTATGCAGTAACATCATTTAGCAAGCCGGATGTAGTTACCGGGCTTCCGGAGCTGGAATCTCCCCTGGTTCAAAGTACTGTAACGGTCATCCCTGGCACGCAAATTCCGGAAACCGTCGGAGAGGTATTTGTGGTGCCCAATCCCTATCGCGGCGATGTGCGCTACGATTCCTTCAGCCCACCCTGGGAAAGACCTGACCCCCGGCGCAACATCAACAATGAGCCAGGCCGTGATCGCTGGATAGAAGCCGACCGCCGGTTACAATTTGTGAACGTTCCCAGTCCCAGCGAAATTAAAATCTATACACTTGCTGGCGACCAGGTTGAAGCGTTGCAGCATAATGATCCCAACATCGGTGTGGTGAATTGGAATTTAACGTCATTCAACGGCCTGGCAATTTCCAGCGGGATTTATCTTTATACCGTTAGAGATTTGAAAAACGGCAATACGCAAACTGGCAAATTTGTGGTAATCAAATGAAATTGAAATATCAGAAATTGACCCCTGTTCCGGTGAAGAGCGTTACCGTTGACGATGAATTCTGGGCGCCGAAATTAGATGTCATACAACGGGTAACTATAAATGATGTCTTTGAAAAATTCCACAATGACCGAGGCGGCGCTGTGGAAAATTTTGACCGCGTAGCAAATGGCGAAAGCGGTTATCACGCCGGACCGCCCTGGTACGACGGATTGATCTGGGAATCCATGCGCGGCGCCTGCGATTTTTTGGCAACCCAATATGATGAAGCGCTCGATCAGCGATTTGACGATTACATCACTCGAATGGCCGCCGCGCAGGATGCCGATCCCGATGGGTATTTGCATACCTGGGTTACGCTGCTTTCTCCCGAAACCCGCTGGGGAAAAAATGGCGGCAATATTGTCTGGCAGCATGATGTCTATAATGCCGGATGTTTAATTGAAGCGGCAGTTCATCATTACCAGGCAACCGGAAAAGCCAGCCTGTTGAATATCGCCGTGAAATATGCCAATTATATGGCAGATTTGATGGGGCCGCCGCCGAAAGAAAACATTGTGCCCGCACATGCCCTTCCGGAAGAAGCGGTTATAAAACTATATCAATTATTTCGGGAAAAACCGGGGCTTCGGAAAAAATTTGACCCGGAAATCGACGAAGAAAAATACCTCGCGCTGGTGAAATTCTGGATCGACAATCGCGGAAATACCGAAGGGCGGCAGCCAATGGGCGAATATGCCCAGGATCATAAGCCTGTGGTCGAAATGGATGCCATTGTCGGTCACGCAGTGCGGGCGTCTTTACTGTTTTGCGGGCTGACCACCCTGGCAATGGCCACTGGTGAAAAAGATTATTTCGATACCGTCAAACGGGTGTGGGAAAATGCTGTGCAGCGGCGAATGTATATCACCGGCAGCGGGGGAGCGCATCAGCATGAAGAAAAATTTGGCGATGATTTCGACCTTCCCAATGATGGGTATCTGGAAACATGCGCCGCCATCGCGATGGCGTTCTGGCATCATAATATGAACCTGGCATTCGGCGAGGGTAAATATATCGATGAATTGGAACGCGCGCTGTATAACGGCATCCTGGTCGGTGTTTCTCTGAAGGGAGATACTTATTTTTATACCAATCCATTGATCTGTAAAGACCACCATCGCTGGGAATGGCACGGCTGCCCCTGCTGCCCGCCGATGCTCCTGAAAATTTTGGGCGCAATGCCCTCTTACATTTATGCGCATGATGATGTCGGTGTTTTTGTCAACTTATTTGTCGGCAGCACCGCGCAAATTGCATTGCGGAATGGTGAAGTGAAAATTCGCCAGGAGACCCGCTATCCCTGGGATGGAAAGGTAAAACTGATTATCGATTCCGTCAGCGTTGGCAATATGCCACTCTCTATCCGGGTGCCGGGTTGGGTAGAAGGCCCGCCGAGCACCAGCGATCTTTACGAATATATCGACACCAGCGGCGGAGCGATGAAGTTCTCTGTAAACGGTGATTCGATATCCCCGGAAATCACCGCTGGATATGCAAAAATTGATAGGAATTGGCAGAATGGCGATATTCTTGAACTCGATATTCCACTGCCGGTTCGCCGGGTAAAGCCCCATGAAAAAGTCGCCGCCAGCCGCGGTAAAATTGCCATTTTACGCGGGCCGCTGGTGTATGCGCTGGAAGAAATCGACAACCCGCC
>CAXHHS010000166.1:0-10241 GCA_964015645.1 uncultured bacterium | reverse complement strand
TTGTTTTTGAAATTCAACAGGTTGTTTTCTGTGATTCTTGCAAATGATTTTACCGGTGATTGCGGTTCTTAATGCCGATTGCAAACAAGGGGGGTTTTGCCACGGATTTTCACGGATTGGCACGGATTAAAACTGATATAAAAATCCCTATCAATCCGTGCCCATCAGTGGCAAAAATTTCAATCTTTTCATTCACAGTGGTCGTTTTTTTCAACATCCGGCGCTAAAGGTTGGGGCGGTTTCCGCGATAATGAGTGAACTGCTTAAATTATAAATTCTTCTTCTGATATTGGTTGGATGCGATTGCCTGTGGCAATGGAAGCAGAATTTTGAGAATAATTGTTCGGGGTAATACTCGAAAATCTGATGCGTACTTATGAATATGACGTCAGTTTTCATCTATAGGTGGACATTATGCGAGTACTATTCGGTAAACGACGAGTTAGACATTCAAATATTTTATAAGAATATAACAAATTAACTAAAAAGGACCTTAGGAAGGAATACTATGAGAATATCTTCAAAATCTTTATACCATATCGATTTACAACAAAAAAAACTTCGCGAACCATCTTCAACAATATCAACTGACAATTTAAAGAACTTTACAACAATGATCATTGAGGAATTATTTGAGAAAAGAATTAAAGCACGGGATTTTACACCTGTAAGTGAAACTACTGAATTTATGAATGGAATCGAGGAGATTTTAAATGGAAATGAACAGAAAGGCTTTGATATTATTGCGAACCGCTTACTCAGGGAGGAATTACGTGCTCAGGAGAATATTAAACAACTTAGTGATATCCAAACAGGAAGTTTATTGCAAATCTATAACAATATAAATAATACGAATTACTTAATCATTGCGAAGGTAGATCACATTGACTTTTTAGATGAAGCCGATTTTGCCAAACGTTCAGGTATCCCTTTTAAACAGAAGATCTTAAAGTCTTGCTTTGTAAGCTTTCACGATGACAACAAAATTGATGAAATCAAAATCCACGAAAACAGAAATAAACTCACCAAATATTGGTGGGAAGATTTTTTAGAGTTACGTCATTTAAATTCAGATGAGCAAAACACTAAAAGATTGAATGATGGCCTGGATAAGCTATTGGTTAAAACGCTAAAGAAAAAATACCTATCAGATTATTATTTTTTCAAGAATGCTATGCTCACTTATCTCAGACAGCAAGAAGAAGATTTTCGCTTTGAGAATCTTGTAACAGATGTTGTAGATCGTTATGAACCACACAATCCTAATATGCCATTAGATATCATTCGCAGAAAAATCCTTGAAATGCCAGAAAGACATGAAATAGATAAAAGCTTTCCTATTGTAAAATCGCAAATTAAGTTAAGAAAGAAAGATGTCATTGCGCTAAATGATAAGATTGATTTGGTCTTAAAAGACGTTATCGTTAATTTGAAAAATATTGTGATGCCTCATAAATACGAGGGTGAGAAATATTTATTAATTAAGTCTGAAAAAGGATATCATACATTCAGTCGAGAATTCTTGAATGAAGAAAATTGAAGAGTTAGCAAACTTTTTCATTAAGAACCCTGAAGAAGGAGAAGTAATTGAGTCCTTTCAGGATTTAATTTATGAAAAAGATAACATTTCCAATTTAAAAATTCCCGATGCCAAGTTTTTAGAGAGCCAATTTTCAAATTATCTTGACCGCGACCATGTTATTGTAGATATAAAACAATCAGATTCTGATCCAATTACGATTGATTCAAAAAATATAGATAGAATAGATGAATTTCTACAGAATATAAGAGATAAAATCGAAATTGAAGATGAGGAGGATATATATAATCTAAAAATAACCGTGAACAAAGATATAAATGAGAAAGCGTTATCAATTTTTTGTCTACTTGATTTTTTTCAAGATCTTCAAACAAAGAGCCTTAACATTCAGCTCAGTAGGTTTGAAAAACTTCTATCCACAAACACTTTCATTAATTTTCAGGTTTATGAAGAAATAGAGCCTTTTAATACTTATTCATTTTATTTTACATCAGCTGAAGCCAATCAATCCCAACAGAAAAATAAAGCCATTCCATTGAAGCCTGAAAATAATAGAAGTAAAGTTATCGAAACAAGAAATGAAGTCTGTCATTTTATTAATGCCGCAGATTATACCCTTGTCCCAGACGATTTTCATTTAAATACGACATCAAAATATGAAGAAATAAATAAATATTTTGGCAAACTCCTTACACTTATTTCTACTACCTTTGTTTTTGACTTAACTTCGATTAAGAATTCATTGTTTAACTATAAATTAAAAGGCTATAAGACCATCTCTGGTGAAATCGATTTCACGGATTTAACCTATTCTCATCCTGAAAGCATTTTCAAAATTTATTGTTGGGTTTATGCAAAAGGCAATGTAGATGATAAGTTGGGGCTTACAAGAAATATTCTTTCATTATATTTATCTACTGATAACCCATTCAATTATAGCGCACAAATTTACAGTTCTATTCAGTCTGGATTCTCAATATATTTAAAAGACAACGTAAAAGAGTATATTCAATTAAAGAATAAAGTTTCAGATTATTTATTTGAGTTCTCAAATAAAGCTAAAGAAATATCAAATAGTTTCATCAGCGCTTTCAAGAGAAGCGTTTTAATGATACTGACATTTCTTTTGACAGGAGTTTTGGCAAATATAATTAAAGGGGGTACGATTTCTGAAATTTTATCAAACGACCTTTTGGTTATTGGCTTATCTATTTTGTTGATTGTTTTCCTCTATCTGGCGTTGTCAAATTATGAATTATGGCAAGCTGTTAAAATGCAAAAAAAACTCTATAGTAAATTAAAAAAACGGTATTCAGAAATACTTGACGAAAATGATTTGAGTAATATTTTTGATGGGGATTATATTATTAACACCGAAGTATCTTCACTCAAGAAAACAGCCTTTTTTTATAATTTTCTTTGGATATTGTCTTTGGTTGTTATTCTGGCAGGTGTTTACCTGTTAAAAACTGAATCTATAGACATTGAAGGCTGGATTTTAGAATCAAAAATAAAATCGGAGAATATTAGTGAGCCAGAAAAACATCAAATACTTGAAAGAGATTCAATAATTAATCATGAAATGATGGAGCAATCAAGTGACTCAACATTTACAATTCCAATTGAACAAAAATAATCCGCCCAAAATCCAGCGAACTTCACCGAATTGAACATAACAGAATTTTTCTCTTGATCGCCAAATCAGGAAGTCGTATTCTATAAAGCCAATATAGCCTGGGAGAAAAAGATTTGGAAACACAAGTAAGCGAACAAATAGAACGACTGAAGAATACTTTAAAAGAGAAATTTGGCGCCAAGCAAATTTTTATTTTCGGTTCCCATGCCTATGGTGAGCCAGGTGAAGATAGTGATATTGACTTATGCGTTATAACTGACCTTGATAATAAAAGAAAGATAGATATTACTAGGGAAATAAGACGCGAACTGATAAATTTTATTTCAAACCCCCTCGATATATTGGTGTATTCCGAAAGTGAATTTAAAGAAAGAGCCAACCTTAATAGTACTTTAGAACATAAAATTCTAACGGATGGAATAAAGGTTTATGGATAGTGCAGATATTGCCAAAGAATGGTTTAAGATTGCCGAAGCGGATTTATCCTCAGCCGAATTTTTGCAAGACAAGCAACCAATACCCATCGAAATAATTTGTTATCATTGCCAACAATCCGCCGAAAAACACTTGAAAGGATTTCTTGCATTAAAGGGAGAAGAGATCAAAAAAACTCATGATTTAATACTCTTAAACAAGGAATGCCAAAAATACGATAAAGCATTTAAAACGATTGAAGAGGACTGTTTAATGTTAACCGATTACGGAGTTAATGTAAGATATCCGTTCCCAATGGATATAAATAAATCTGATATGAGCCTTGCATTAAAAAGTGCTCAAAAAATAAAAGATTACATCTTGGAAAAAGCGAATATAGAAGAATAGAGTATTTTTTTCTATAAAGTTTCGCAAACTTGCGGTGGGGAATTTCATGGCTGTTCAATACGCCCGAAAATGGTTTCATGTCAGCGAATATTACCAAATGCTGGAAGCCGGTATTCTTAAAACGGATGATCGGGTAGAGCTTATCAATAGGGAGGTTATTGAGAAAAGTCCACCAGGTGCTCGCCATGCGGGTTGCACAAGAGGAGAATGAAATGCCTCATTTTATAATCGACTGTTCGGAAGAGATATTGGATTTTCACCCAGAGGAAGAGATCATTGCACAAATTCATGAAACCGCAAACGCATCGGCTCTTTTTGATGAAAACGATATTAAAGTGCGCGTTAATCCATATCAAAAATACGTAGTTGGCAACAAACGCGAACCGTTCATTCACGTATTTTCAAGCATCATGGAAGGCCGCACGACCGAGCAAAAAGCGCAGCTATCAAGAACAATTGTTGAAAAGTTAGTAAAGATGTTTCCGAGTGTTAAAAATATTGCGATGAATATCAGTGAGTTTGAAAAAGCAACCTACTGTAATCGCACCATGCTGTAAGTATCGACATTTTTTTCCAAGCGCCTACTTACTTTCAAACCCAATTTTACTTAACCCCATCAATTCTCCATCACCCTTCGTAAACGGCCGCAGGTAAAAGCGGTAACTATATTCCCGCGCGGGCAGCGAATATTCCGGGTGTGCTTGCGCCCGCCAGCCCCAACTGGTGTCGCCGCCAACGCCCATTTGCCGGTAATCGATGTTTAAGGTGACGACGTCCCAACGCGGCTCCAGCAGTTTACCGTGGCGATTGGTTTTGGGAATATAATCCAAATTTTCGTTCAAAAATTGATAGGCGCTGGCGCTGAGCAACGGCTGGCCAATGGCCATCAATCCGCTGCCGTCGTCGTTGTAAACTGCCAGCCAGCGAACACCGGTTTTGTTGCCGGTTTCCTGGATGCGCACGTAGGGAAAATACTGCTCCCAAACCGTGCCGGAATACAATCCAATTGCCGCACCGGTTTTGCGATCCCAATAGCTTTCCTGCGGCCCGCGGCCAAACCAGGTAATATTCTTAAATTCGCCGGGCAACGTCAGCGTGTTCCCGAACCGGGGCAGTTCGGGGAGTTTCATATCGCCGGGCGTAAAGCGGTTTTCAATCGAAACTTGCCCGTTTCCCCAAATTCGATACGTGGTTTTATATTGCGATTTCAAGGTCGTAAGTGTTGAATTAACAACAACTTCGACAATTCGTTCGTTTACTTGTCGGGCGGAAAAAGATTCGATCTGCTGCCCGTTTCCGGCATCCCGCCAGATTTTGGAAATTCGCGGCATTTCGTAACCGAGATCGTTATCGGTAGGCGCGCGCCAAAAGTTCGGCTCCGGGCCGGTGCGGATGAGGGCTTTGCCGCGATAGATAAATGAGGCCATTTTCCCGATTTGTTTATCGAACGAAAGCGAAAATTCTTTTCCCTCAATGGTTGCCTTGAGATCATTTTGTATTAGTTTCAACTTTGGTAATTCGGATAGTTTTTTTGAGGGCAAGGGTTTGTAAAGTGGTAATTTATATTGATCCCAGGCCACCTCAAACCCTTTGGGCAACAGCGGCTGCTCCCGGTTGGTTATTGCGCGAATTTTAAAAAAATACTCCACACCTGCTTTCGGCTGAATTTTGGGAAAGTCGAAAGCAACAACCTGGCTTTGATGTGGCGCGATCTTCAATTCAGGTAACTTGCCGTTGGCAACTCGTTTTCCATCGCCAGTAATCTCCCAGGAGAAATCAAATCCGTTGAGATCGATAAAGTCGTATTGATTGAAAATTTCAATTTTCCCGGCTAACAAATCGATTGGCCGGGCTTTGATGTATTGATACACTTTTTTCACTTCCCAAATATGGGGATTGGGCGTGCGATCTGCGGCAATCAACCCATTGGCGCAAAAATTGGAATCGTTCGGAACGCCGGAGTCGCCCATATCGCCGCCGTAAGCCCAATATTCGCGGCCATCGGCGGTTTTTTTAAGAAAGGTTTGATCTACCCAATCCCAGATAAACCCGCCCTGCAATCCCTGGTAGGTTTCGATGGCATCCCAATAATCCTGCAAATTGCCAACGCTGTTGCCCATCGCATGGGCGTATTCGCAAAGGATTAAGGGGCGAGGATCGCCGCTGCGGGCGAAGCGCACCATCTGGTCTATTGTGCGATACATTGGGACATACATATCGCTTTTCCCGGTTTGATCGGCGTCTTCGGTTTGCACTGTGCGCGAAGGATCGCGCTGTTTAATCCAATCGTAAGTAGCGATAAAATTTTGCCCGTAGCCGGTTTCATTCCCTAACGACCACCCAATTATACTGGGGTGATTTTTATCGCGCTCCACCATACGCTGCGTGCGTTCCATAAAAGCGTGTTTCCAGGCCGGTTTATCCGCCAGGGTTTTTTCCGGTTTGTAAGGATCGGAGCCATGGGCTTCGATGTTGGCTTCATCAATTACATAAAGGCCGTATTGATCGCACAGCTCGTACCACTCCGGGCGATTGGGATAATGGCTGGTGCGCACCGCGTTGATGTTAAATTGTTTCATCAATTGAATATCTTTAACCATTGATTCCATTGTAATCGCCCGCCCGGTTAGCGGGTCGTGCTCGTGGCGGTTAACGCCTTTGATGGTGATCGGCGTGCCGTTTATTTGCAGCAAACCGTCTTTCAATTCCACTTTGCGAAAACCTACTTTGCAGGTTACCACTTCTACGGTTTGATTTTCAGCATCGAGAAGCGAAATTAACAATGTATAAAGATTCGGTGTTTCCGCAGTCCACTTTTTGGGATTGGCAATTTGCTGCGCTTCAAACCGTATTTCGATTTCTTCCGATTTATCCAGCTTAAGCGAGCGCTCTAAATTCAACATCGGTGCATCGGATGTCGCCGTGTCCAGCAATTCAACTCGCACCGAAAATTTTCCGGCCCTTTTCGGCTGCCAATTTTGGATGGACACGTCGACGCCGAACAAACCGTTTTGATAGTTTTCATCCAAATCGGCGTGAACGAAAAAGTCGCGGATATGCACATTGGGCAGGGCGTACAAATAGACATCGCGTTCCAGGCCGCTGATCTTCCAATAATCCTGTCCTTCCAGGTATGCGCCATCGCTGTAGCGATAAATTTCGCAGGCCAGGGTGTTTTCGCCATCACGTAAGTAATTGGAAATATTGAACTCCGCCGGTGTTTTACTGCCCTGGGAATATCCAACTCGTTCGCCATTTACCCAAACATACATAGCAGATTTTGCCCCGCCAAAATGGAGAATCACCTGGCGATTACGCCAATCATCAGGAACGGTGAAGATGCGTTTGTAGGAACCTACCGGGTTGTTATCATGAGGAATGTGAGGCGGGTTGGAGGGAAATGGGTATTCCACATCGGTATAAATTGGCACGCCAAATCCCTGCAATTCCCAATTTCCGGGAACGGTGATGTTTGCCCATTCGCTAATGTCATAATCATCGCGATAAAAATACAGCGGCCGGTCTACCGGTTTATCCACATAATGAAATTTCCAGGCGCCGTTTAACGATTTGAAATTCGGCGATTGGCTGCGGTCATTTTTCAGGGCGCTTTCACGATTTTCATAGGGAAACATCGTGGCATGCGGGCGCAGCTTGTTAATGCCGGTAACCAGGGGATTTTCCCAATCATTCGCTTTTTTCTGCTCCTGACCAAGTAATATTGTAGTTGAAACGACAATCAAAAGCATTGTAAGTGTAATCTGAAGTTCGTTCATCATGTTACCTTATTGTTTACGGAGTATCAAACTTCAGTTTGATAGTTTTTGTAGCTTGGTCAAGTTGAAGCTTGACACTCCTTAGCAGTTCGTAAAAATAAACCCGCTAAATATAACGGAGTCGATTCAGGAAAACAATACAAGTAACGTCGATAAGCGAATTTAAAATGAAACGTCCTGCAACATACCTTCGTAGGAATAGTGGTTTTAAAAAGCAATTATAAATTGGATTTGTTGTTAAACATAAGTTAATTAGTAGCGAAATTTACTCAGTATTTTGAGGGCAACATGAACAAAAAAATATTAAATCGTTTCCGCCAATCGTTGATTCGACGCCATAACACGCTGATCGATTGGTTTAAAACTGCCTCCGAAGGCGAAAAGGTGCGCGTTTACGGGTTTCGGTTGGGAAACATCGATGATGTCGTTTCCGAGATCGAAGATGCAATTGATTGGATAGACAAGGGCGAGTTTGGTAAATGCAAAAAATGCGATGCAGAAGTTGAGGCTGAGCGCCTGGAACTTGATTACAAAACCGCCGTTTGCCTGGATCACTATTCCGACGATCAGCTTCGGGCATTGGAAAATGATTTGGAATTAGCGGGAAAAGTGCAGCAAAATTTATTACCCACGACGGTACCGTCACTTCCCAATATTCAAATCGCTGCCCATGCTCAACCGGCGCAAATTGTCAGCGGCGATTATTATGATTTTTTCTACCATCGCAATGGTTCGCAAGGGGTAGCAATCGCCGATGTAATGGGCAAAGGGCTTCCCGCCAGCATGTTGATGTCTAATTTACAAGCATCGCTGCGAATTTTAGGGCCGGAAAAAAGTGAACTGCGCGAAGTTGCCAGCCATTTAAACGAACTGTTTCGCCATAATTTGAAGCTGATTCGCTTTATTACCCTTTTTCTGCTGGCAATTGATGATAAAGCAAAACAACTTTGTTATTGCAATGCCGGCCAAAATCCGCCGCTGTGGTGGAAGGCATCCTCAAAATCGATTCGCTGGTTAAAACCTACCGGCCCGGCGATTGGTTTGCTGCCGGATGCGGCGTATAAAACCGAAACCGTTGATTTCGAATCCGGCGATATTTTGGTGATGTACACCGACGGCCTAGTAGAAGCACGCAATGCGCAAAAAGAAGAGTTCGGCGAAGATCGCCTGGGGATGTTTACCCGCGAAAATTCCTACAAATCCGCCGATGATTTTTTGCAAGATTTACGGCAAGAAGTCGCCCAATTTACCGGCGGGAAATTTCAGGATGATGTGACGGTTCTGGTGGTGAAGTTTTAGTCTTACCTTTGGAAGGTTTCAAACCTTTTAAAGCTTTTTAGGCAGTTAAAGAAATGGATACCGCATTTTATTAAAATTAGGAATAAGGATTAAATAGTATCAACCCAGATTTTGTATTGGCCTGTCGCTTTTTCAGGATTCCGATGAGGAAAATTGTCAGGGCGGGAGAATTTAAACTTCTTGTCTTCAAAGCGAAGACTTTTGTTTCGAAAATAATATGTCAGGATTGCCATGACACAGTTATAATCATCTATGGGAGGGCGATACCTCCATTCTAATTTATCATAATCAAGATCACAGTAATAACGGAAATAATCCTTGATGAGTGCGATATTGTCTTCTACAGATGAGTAAGATACATAACATATATGATCTTTATGATTGCTATCCCCAAACAAACCTGATTTTTTTTCTGTCGATCCTTCAATAATTACATAATTCCATATATGAGTTCTCCTTATTTGAGCTAACTACAAATTCTAACTTTCTTTTGAGACCTTCTTACCCGACCTCCTTTACCCAATCACCAATTCCTTTTTCCATATCCCGAAGCGCGTCATCCAGGGTTTGGTATTTTGTTTTACCTTCCCAAACTGTACCGCCGATATCCAATGCCCTCACAAATGACCGGCTGTAATCATCCTGGCCAATCTCAATCCATCCACGATTTTCGACCCAATCGGTAATTTTGGGATAGTTGTTCTCAAAATTATCTTTCATAAAATTTCACCCAGATTTTTTTGTTTACTTTTTAACCCACCTTTTCGCTTTCATCTCAAAACGCGGCAAGCTGCCGGGTGGTACGGCGTTCACAGGTATATTCAGTGCAAATATCGTTTTTAAAGTCTTGTTTAATTTTTTGGCTAATTCGTTGGTATTCCGGCAGCCTGGCAGCGGTTCTACCAAAAGACTCATCTCATCCATACCACGTTTGCTAAAAATTTCAACGCGGTATTCGGCGACTTCCGGGAAGGCGCGGATCACTTCTTCCAACGCTGCCGGATAAATATTGACGCCGCGAATCACCACCATATCGTCCAAACGCCCCAGGATACCCCCTTCTAACGCCAGATCGTAACTTCCGCAAACACAGTGCGTTCTTGCGCCTTGCCTTACCAAATCACCGCTGCGATAGCGGAGCAGCGGCGATCCCAACCGGCCCAAATTG
>CAXHHS010000165.1:0-10297 GCA_964015645.1 uncultured bacterium | reverse complement strand
ATACGCGCTGCAATGTAGTCTCGTGGGCTCGGAGATGTGTATAAGAGACAGGTCCACCGGGGCAATTTCTTTATCATAAAGCCGGGGATAAAAACCGTGAAAGATGTATTCGAGCGCAGAATCCTTTTGAAAACCGCTGTTTTGAAGCTCATGCAGCGAAAAGGGCAACAAGTTAAAAATCGCCACTCGCCCGGCAAGGCTTTGGGTAATTTTTTTCCATAAACAAAAAATGCTGCGACCCGGTCAGAATAAATTCGCCGCTTTGGTTATGCGCATCTGCCAGCAACTGGACATAAGAGAAAATTTCCGGCGCGTATTGGGCTTCATCAATGACAATGCCCTTGCTATTATGATTCAGCAAATCTCGCGGCGACTCTTTCGCTGCCAGACGATAATTTGGGTCTTCCAGGTTGATATAAAGATAATCCGGGAAAAGCTGCCGTACGAGGGTCGTCTTGCCGGACTGCCGCGGCCCGGTAATGCTAATAACCGGAAACTTGCTGGCAAGATGTTGAATTTTATCGGAGATAATACGAGAAATCATACGTGCTCTAAGCATAATTTTCTTTGAAATTTATGCTTTCGATGCCGGATTTTCAAGTGATTAATAAAAATCAGGTTTTTGATGCCGGATTTTCAACAGGCTGTAAAAATCGGAATCCAAATCCAAAATGGAGTAATCATGTTCAAAAACTACCTCAAAATCACCCTACGCAATTTAGTAAAACACCGCGTTCATTCCACGATTAACGTGTTGGGTTTATCAGTAGGGATCGCCGTCAGTTTACTGATGCTGTTGTTTGCCTGGAATACTCTCACTTACGATCAATTCCATAAGAACGCCGATGATATATATTTTCTCTATCGCCTGCGTCCTTCCCCGGAGGGAACGCTGACGGTTTATGACACCTGGGTTCCCACCGTACCGGAAATGCAGAAGGATTTCCCAGAGATTATTCGTGGCTATCGATCATTCTCCATGGGGCAGTGGGTACATCACGGTGAGAAGCGGTTTCGGGAAGAAGTTGATTACGCTGAGCCGGAGTTTTTCCAAATGTTTAGTTTTCCATTGCTAAAAGGCGACCGGGAAACGGCGTTAGCTGAAAAAAGTGCCATCGTAATCTCGCAAGAGATGGCGGAAAAATATTTTGGTAGCGAAGAGGCATTAGGTAAAACCCTGCAAGTTGGCGATAGCGCCCTTTTTACCGTAACCGGCGTATTGGATAAAATCCCACCCAATTCTTCCTTCCGTTACGATTTTATAGTGCCCTGGGATAATGCGATGGATATTCCCTTTGTTCGGGGAACCGGCTGGCGAGGATCGTTTCTATTCAGTTACGTGCAGCTTCGCCCGGGAACCGATCCACAAGCGCTTGAAGCAAAATTCCCGGCCTTTGTGGATAAATTCTTCGATGAAAATGCACCGGAAAAAGTGATTTTAAAACTCATGCTCCTGGCCAAAACGAACAATGAGTTTACCCAAATCAACCAATACGCCTACATTTTGATCGCCATTGCCCTGATGATCCTGGCCCTGGCTTGTATTAATTATACCAATCTCTCCACTGCCCGCTCGCTGCAACGTGCCCGGGAGATTGGGATGCGAAAAGTACTGGGTGCAAACCGGCTTCGCCTGATCCGCCAATTTTTGAGCGAATCACTGCTGATTGTAGCGATTGCCCTGGGCCTGGGCGTGGCGCTGGCGGAGCTGCTGCTGCCGGAATTTAATCGCTTGATCGATACGCAATTGGAGCTTTCTTTCCTGGATAATCTGGAATTGCTGGGTGGATTGATTCTGGTCGGACTAACAACGGGATTTTTCGCCGGTATTTACCCGGCGTTATTTTTATCACGTTTCCGTCCGGTAACGGTTTTAAAAGCCGGAGCAGCAGGTGCAAAAGGAGCAAATCGGTCGCTATTGCGGAAGAGTCTTGTAGTGGCTCAATTTGTTATTTCTATCAGTCTTATTATTGCTACGGGGGTGGTGCTGCGTCAAATTAACTTCATGAAAGGCCACGATCTGAAATTCGACCGTGATAATCTCCTGGTTTTAACAACCAATACCCGGCTTTTCAACAGTCAGGAGGAAGGTGTTTCGGCTTTCAATACTTTGCGAGAAGAATTGCTGGCAAGCAGCGCGGTGCAAAGCGCTGCTTTTTCCAGTGCGGTTCCCGGGCGAGGATATTCCAATGGTTTTACCCTGGCGCGGCCGGAGGGCTGGGAACAAGCGCAGCAGCTTGACTGGCGGTTTATCATGGGGAACGCCCAATATTTCTCCACTTATAATATACCCTTTACGGAAGGACGTAATTTTTCCGCTGAAATGCCCACGGATCAAAGCGAAGCGATTATCATTAACGAAGCAGCTCGCAAAGTGATTGGCTGGGAAAGTGCGCTAGGGAAATCGCTCTATTTCGGCGAACGGAGCCGGCAGATAATTGGCGTGGTAACGGATTTTCATTATGAAGCGCTGCGGGAGCCCATTCAACCGGTAATTCATTTTCATCGCGGCGAGGAAAATCCCCGCTACCGTTTTTTGACCATAAAATTTGCTAACGATAACCTGCCGGAGAATATTGCCCTGGTGCAGGATAAATGGAACAATGTTATTCCCCAATTTGACATCAGCTACTTTTGGATTTCCGATCGTTTTCGAGAGCTTTACCAGGTTGAAGAGGGATTGGCGAAGATCATTTCTTATAGCGCTATCCTGGCGATTTTCATTGCCTGCCTGGGATTATTCGGGCTTTCGGCGTTTTCCACGATCCAGCGCACCCGGGAAATCGGCATTCGCAAAGTATTGGGCGCATCCACAAGGCAGGTGCTTGCGCTAGTTGGGAAAGATTTTCTCAAACTGGTGCTCCTGGCAAACCTGGTAGCCTGGCCGCTGGGATATTTTATCCTGGATAGCTGGCTGCAAGAATATCCCTATCGCATTTCCCTGAGCTTTTCTGCACTGGACATTTTCTTCAGTGCTGCCCTCATCACCTTGATGGTCGCAATCGTTACTGTAAGCTATCAAACTCTCAAGGCCGCATTTACAAATCCTGTGGAAGCGCTGAGATATGAATGAGGAAGAAAAGTCGATACACTTAGAAAAAAAGTTGTGGTTTTACAATTTGGTAAGAGAGAAAATGCCTGTTTTTCATTTATCTAATAAACTTAATAGCACAAATTCCGCGCTTTGCGATCGAGTCAAATTCGTGATGATCCGAAGTAACGATTTCTGCGTTCATGCGGTTGGCCAGGGCAATCGCAAAACAATCTGCCAAAGATATTCGCTTGATTTCCGCTTTATATTTACCAGCATCTTGCCAAAACGATTGATCCAAATCTTCTCTGGCGATAATCCCTACATCATACAAATCCGTAATGGCAGAATGCGCCGTAGCTTCATTCTTTACCCGCATAAAGTCATAATAAACCTCACAAAGGTTGATGGAATGTGCCAGGCATTGGCAATCATCATCAAGCAAAAAAGATTCAACAATATCTGCACCGGGCTCGTCTCGCAAATAAGCAATCATCGCACAGGCATCCAATACTTTTGTCTTCATAATTACTTTTCTAATTCAATTTCTTCTTGCTTGCGTTGTGCGAACCGCTCACTGCTTGTGCCGATATTTGCGTATTTGCCTTTGACGGTTGTTACTACAGAGGTATGATTAACAGGTTTCAGTTTGGTGGAAAGGTTTTTTCTTAAATTTAATATGATTTTGCTGATTAACCCTAATTGTTCTTCTGCTGATAGCCGTGGTAACAATTGGAGGATTTTTTTGTATGGTTGTGTTTTTGGGTGAATGCTCATTTTACACTCTGTCCTAAAGGGTAAAAAATACCGGGTTTTGTTTTTAAGCTTTTAAACAACGACAAAAGAAAAATAGATAACTTTTCTTCGATAGTCAAGTATTTGATTGGAGGAACCATGCTAAAAAATTATCTAAAAATCGCCCTGCGGAATTTTCGCAAGCATAAGATTTACACGTTCATCAATATCTTCGGTTTGGCGATTGGAATTGCTTGCTGTATTCTCATTTTACTATATGTGCAAGATGAATTAAACTTCGATCGTTTTTATAGCAAAGCTGATCGCATTTATCGAATTGTGGAAAAGCGAATAACACCGGAAGGCGAAAACCACGTTGCCTACACCATGCCGTTGTTAGGGGAAACGCTAGTAAAGGATTTTCCGGAAGTGGAGGCATCCGCTCGTTTTTTTCAAGGCTGGCGGCTGACGGTGAAGCAAGGAGAAAATCGCCATATCGTGCGCAACTATTATTTTACCGATGCCAGCTTTTTTGATATCTTCGATTTCGAATTGCTGAAAGGCGATCCCCAAACTGCCTTTAGCGAACCCAATTCAGTGGTGTTAACCGAAAGTGAAGCAAATTCGCTATTCGGTGATGCCAACCCGTTAGGAAAACCGCTTAAAATAGATGCCGAGGATTTTGCGGCGTTTGGCGAAGTGCCATTCTACGTTACTGGTGTGATGCGTGATGTTCCGCATAATTCCCATCTAGATTTTCGATTGCTGATGTCCGCCGCAACACTGGATCGATTTACGGATAGCTGGATTCCCGGCTGGTTGTATTCCTGGAATTCCGGGGGATTTGTGACGTACGTATTGTTAAAAGAAGGCCACGACCTCACAGCCCTGGAAGCGCAGTTTCCGGCTTTGAGCGAAAAGTATCGCGGGAAAGAGGCCTGGAAGGAGCAACAGTTTTACTTGCAGCCGCTCAGTGATATTCATTTTTATTCCACCCATATCGCCTTTGAGGAACATCGCAGCGAAGGGGAATTAACTTACGTTTACGTGCTGGCGCTGATCGCCTTTTTTATCGTACTGATTGCCTGCATCAACTATATGAATTTGGCGACTGCCCGCTCGATAAACCGCGCAAAAGAGGTTGGGCTGCGAAAGGTGGTTGGTGCAATGAAGCGCCAGCTTAGCGGCCAATTTCTTAGCGAATCGATGTTAACTTCTGTGATTGCACTGTTAATCGCGATTGTTTTAGTGGAATTGCTGCTGCCACAGTTCAACACATTAGCCGGCAAACAGTTAGCGTTCGATTTGACAGCAAACAAAATTCTCTTGGGAGGAATGATTGGCATCGCGCTGCTAATCGGTTTTATTTCCGGCAGTTATCCTTCGTTGTATCTCTCTAAATTTCAACCGGTTACGGCGTTGAAAGGTGCGATTAGCAGCACTACCGGCGCTTCGCGGCTGCGGCGGGTTTTGGTGGTAACGCAGTTTACGCTGTCGATTATTATGATCATCGCTACGCTGGTGGTTTTTCAACAATTGGATTATATGCAAACCAAACAGCTTGGGTTTAACCAGGAGCAATTAGCGGTAATCGATATCAACCACGATGATGTGCAAACTAACTTTATGACCATCAAAACCGAGTTGTTGCGACATCCGGCGGTAAACGGTGTTGCGGTTTCCTCGCGCGTCCCGGGCGATTGGAAACATTTTCGCCGCATTGTAGCGCTGCGCGAAAATGATAGCGAAGAAGCCGGGCAAACGATGTTTTTTAACGGCATCGATGAAGATTTTTTGGAAACCTATCAAATCGAACTGCTGCAAGGCCGTAATTTTGATCGCAATTTAGCCTCCGATTCTGCCGCTGTTATTTTGAATGAAACTGCGGCGAGGGCGTTGTTTAACGATTCGCCCATCGGTAACATCGTGTGCGTTCCCAAAAGCAAATTCGAAGGGAATGTTATCGGTGTGGTGCGCGATTTTCACTTTCACTCCCTGCATTCCAAAATCGAGCCGATGGTAATGGGGTTTATGCCGGAAGGCGGGCGGCACGCGGTGCATGGCATCGATTATTTTACTCTACGTATCAATGCCGCCAACATGCAAGGAGCAGTTGCCCACGCCACCCAAGTTCACGAGCAGTTTGACCCCATTAACCCGATTGAGCTGGATTTTTTAGACGGCTGGCTGGATAAAAAATATGAGGAAGATACCCGTGCCGGTAACATCTTCGGTATCGCTGCGGCGCTGGCAATTGCGATTGCCTGTGTAGGGCTGTTCGGATTGTCGGCGTTTATGGCAGAGCAGCGCACCAAAGAAATCGGCGTGCGAAAAGTGCTGGGCGCTTCGGTTAGCAATATTATTTTGCTGCTATCGAAAGACTTTTCCTGGCTGGTTGTTATTTCAATACTGCTGGCTGCCCCGGTTGCCTATTTAGTAATGAACAACTGGCTGGCCGATTTCGCTTACCGGATCGATATCCATTGGTGGGTATTTTTGTTAGCCGGTGGTTTGGCATTGTTGATTTCGCTGCTAACAATTAGCTACCAGGCCATCAAAGCGGCGATAGCCAATCCGGTTGAAAGTTTACGATACGAGTAAAAATGTGCATAGCGCATAGCGCATGGCGCATAGCGAAAAAACACTATGTGCTATGCTCCAGGCTACAAAAATTAGGAGAATACATGTTCAAAAATTATTTTAAAGTCGCTATCCGGAATATCCTTCGCTCTAAGGTTTATTCCCTGGTAAACGTTGCCGGTCTTGCAGTTGGCATTACCTGCACCGTGTTAATCCTTTTGTTTGTAACTGATGAATTGTCATTCGATACATATCATTCGAAAGCAGATCGAATTTACCGGGTGATCGAACACATTGAACCGGTCGAAGAATCCTCCAGCCTGCCGTTTCCGGTTGCCGAAGCATTAAAAACCGATTACCCTAATTTTATTGAAGAATACGTGCGGTTCTTTAATTTTCAGGCCGCCACTCTCTCCATGGAATACGCTCCGGAGAGAGGAACAAAGGTGCAATTTAACGAGCCGCGAATATTTTTTGCCGACTCCACGCTGCTTAAGGTTTTTGACTTCAAATTAAAATTGGGAAATCCCGGGGAGGTTTTGAAGAATCCGTTATCGGTTCTGGTAACGGAGACCACGGCAAAGCGGTATTTTGGCAATGATAACCCCATCGGAAAACGCCTGGATTTTGAAGGGCAGCACAATCTAACTGTGACGGGCGTTTTGGAAGACATTCCGCAAAATTCTCATTTTAAATTTGATTTCATTGTTTCCTTTTCAAGTTTACATACCCTGATGCCATCGGGGCTCCCAACAACGTGGTATTGGAATCCCTGCTGGACGTATGTTTTATTAAAAGAAAACACCAATGCCGAAAACCTGGCATCATCGCTTCCCGAATTTGTGAAACGCCGGTATACCCCGGCCCGCGCAGAACAGACAGCACTGTATTTGCAGCCGTTAACGGATATTCATCTCCACTCAAACCTGGATTTTGAGATTGAGGCAAACGGAGATATCACCCTTGTTTATGTTTTTGCGGTGATTGCATTTTTTATATTGCTAATTGCTGCGATTAACTTTATCAATTTATCCACTGCGCGATCGCTTAAAAGGGCCAGGGAAGTTGGCGTAAGAAAGGTGATGGGAGCAGCCCCAAAACAACTGATCGCACAATTTTTATCGGAATCCATTATCATTACCTCAATCGCCGTTGTTCTGGCAATTCCCTTAATCGATTTTCTCCTTCCGGTATTAAACCAACTGGCATTAAAAGAAATATCATTTTACTTCTTCACCAGTGGCATATTTTGGGCTTCGCTTCTATCTATTATAATCCTGGTCGGTTTATTGGGAGGCATTTACCCGGCATTTTTCCTGTCCTCTTTTCAGCCCGTTAAAGTGCTGTCCGGCAAGATTGGAAAGTTGGGAAGCGGAGCGATGTTGAGAAAGGCGCTGGTTATATCCCAATTTGCGATTTCATGTATTTTGATCATCGGAACAATCATTGCTTACAACCAATTACATCATTTAAGAAATGCCAACCTGGGATTTGATCGAGAGGAAGTGATCTTATTGCCGATTGACCGCTCGCCAATTGCTCAAGATTTTAGCCGCTTCAAAGACAGAATAGCGCAGCACAAAAGTGTAAAGAGCGTTTCCGTCGCCAATATGGTAATGGGCACCGAGACCCAATCTTCCCGGTACATCATGGAAGACGGCGATATCGAAATATCGTTGAACACCTACTGGATCGGAACGGATTTCGGAAAAACATTAGGGATGACATTCCTGGCCGGAAGGGACTTTAGCACCGTATTTCCTTCGGATACTGCCAGGGGTGGGGGCGGCATATTAGTTAACGAAACATTCTTAAAATTTGCCGGGTGGGAAAATCCGGAGCCGGCTATCGGGAAGAAAATAACTTCCACCGGGGCAGATGGAGAAATGGTCATAAAAGGCGTGGTAAAGGATATACATTTCACATCGCTTAAGCAACCGATTGCCCCGCTCGTTTTTGTGCTTCGCCCTGCACCAAAACGCCGGGCAGTGTATAGAAGTTATGTCTACGTTCGAGTGGATACAAAAGACCTGCACAATGTGCTGCCCTTTGTGGAAAAGCAATTCAAGGAATTTGATCCAGCAAGAGCCTTTTCATATTCGTTCCTTGATGAAAGAATAAACCGGTTATATTTGGCAGTGGATTTATTAGGAAAAATAGCCGCTATCTTTTCAACGATGGCGATTTTTGTCGCCTGCCTGGGATTATTCGGCCTCTCATCTTTTACAGCTGAACAGAGAATTAAGGAAATCGGCATTCGGAAAGTATTGGGAGCTAGTGTCCCCTCAATTGTATTTTTATTATCGAAACAATTTTTAAGTTTGGTTTTGGTTGCAAATGTATTCGCCTGGCCGGTTGCCTATTATGTAATGAAGTATTGGTTAAGTAACTTTCAAACGCAAATTAATATCGATGCACTTCCGTTTATTGCAGCTGCGGTTTTTACGTTGGCCATTGCTTTTGCAACGATGAGCTTTCAAGCCATCAGGGCGGCATTTGCTAACCCGGTGAATAGTTTGAAGTATGAGTGATTTATTGTACTGTAAATGGGCACAATTTTAATTTTTGCCACAGAGACACAGAGGCCACAGAGATTTTATAAGTCATTTATTTTTAAGCCTCTGAGAACTCTGTGTCTCTGCGGCTGAATAGTTAAGTTTATTGCCATTCATAGTACACAGCCAGTTTTTCCGAAATCCGAAATGGAGGATTTATGTTCAAAAACCACCTTATCATCGCTTTTCGCACGTTGGGAAGAGGGAAAATTTACACGGTGTTAAACGTTGCCGGGCTTTCCGCGGGGCTGGCGTGTTTTGCCTTGATTGCTGCCTGGGCAATGAACGAGCTTGGTTACGATACCTTCCATGAAAACTACCAGCGAATTTATCGTGTCGCCGGAACGGTTACCACGGATTCGGAGACATTTCGCCAGGCTGTTACCAGTCCGCCAATGGCCGAGGCATTACGGAATGATTTCCCGGAAGTGGAAACCGCCGTGCGTCTGGATAAAAATGACTGCATCGTACGTCGGGGCGATAAGCAGTTTTTGGAAGATGATGTTTTATTTACCGACCAAAGTTTTTTTGAGATGTTCAGCTACCGGCTGTCATCCGGCGATCAAAGCCGCGCGCTTCGCGATCCGTTTAGCATCGTTTTAACCGAGTCGATGGCGGCCAAATATTTCGGAGCGGAAGATCCAATTGGAAAAGCCGTCACCCTCTTTTTGTTTGATCGCGGCGGGCAGGGCGCAACTTACACCATTACCGGTGTCATTCCCGATCCGCCGCAGAATAGCCATTTCACGTTCAACTTCCTCGGCTCTTTTGCCACTCGGGAAGTGGTTGCGCCAGAAGCGCACATGGACTGGTTTCGCAATCGCTTTTACACCTATCTGCTGCTGAAAGACGGTAGTGATCCGGCAATGCTGGAAGAAAAACTACCGGCCTTTGCCGAGCGGCATATCGGCGAGAGGATGCAAGCGTTAAAACTGTTTTATGAATATCATTTGCAGCCGCTGGCGGATATTCATCTTCATTCCCACTTGCGCTACGAAATACAATCTACTGGCAACGCAAACACCGTTTATATTTTTGTGACCATCGGTATTTTTATTTTGTTGATCGCCTGCATCAACTACATGAACCTGGCGACGGCGCGCTCTTTGAATCGGGCGAAAGAGGTGGGGGTCAAAAAAGTTGTCGGCGCTGGCAGGGGACAGTTGATCCGGCAGTTTTTGACTGAGTCGTTTTTGGTTGCTGCTGTTTCGCTGGTTTTTTCCATCCTGCTAATCGAATTATGCCAGCCGTTTTTTGAGCAACTCACCGGAAAACCGATGATCAGTCTTTATTCACCCAACGTACTATTCCTTTTGATTGCAGCGACAGCGTTTGCCGGATTTTTTTCCGGGAGTTATCCGGCGTTTTTTCTGTCAGCCTTTAAGCCAATTCGTGT
>CAXHHS010000164.1:0-10303 GCA_964015645.1 uncultured bacterium | reverse complement strand
ACCAAGAAGCTCGTCGGCAGCGTCAGATGTGTATAAGAGACAGGGCCGAGCTTGATGCCGGGCGGCTCCGAAGGCGCATATCAAGCAGTGGAGGCGATGATGAAAGCAGTGGCCGCCAAAGCGGAGGAAGACGACGCACCCTGCGTAACTTACATTGGCCCCGGCGGCTCCGGCCATTTTGTAAAAATGGTGCATAATGGCATCGAATATGGCGATATGCAACTTATCTCCGAAGCATATTTTTTGCTAAAACATGCCCTGGGGCTTTCTGCGCACGATTTTCACAACATTTTTAGCGAGTGGAATGAAGGTGAGTTATCCTCCTTCTTGATCGAGATTACTGCTAAGGCATTTAAAAAAATCGATAGCGAAACCGGCCAGCCATTGGTTGATGTGATTTTGGATAAAGCCGGCCAAAAAGGCACTGGAAAATGGACAAGCCAAATTGCTCTTGACATGGGGGCTGCCATACCAACGATTACCGCGGCAGTTGATGGGCGGATTCTTTCTTCGGTAAAAGAAGAACGCGTTCAAGCGGCGAAAATTTTGCAAGGGCCGCAGCAAAAGTTCCAGGGGGGCGCGCAAACCTTAATCGATGCGGTGCGTGATGCTCTTTACGCCTCTAAAATTTGCTCCTATGCCCAGGGAATGAGTATGTTGAAAATGGCTTCCCGGGAATATGATTATCATTTAAACCTATCGGAAATTGCTCGTATTTGGCGCGCCGGTTGTATTATTCGCGCGCGATTGCTAAACGACATCACCAATGCATACAGCAGTAATCCGGCTCTATCTAATTTGTTAGTTGATAAGCAATTTAAAGATGCAATTCACTGTCGCCAAAATACCTGGCGATTTGTGGTTAAAACAGCCGTTGAATTGGGCATTCCCTTGCCAGCAATGAGCGCTTCATTGGCATATTTTGATGCCTATCGCAATGAGCGGCTGCCGGCTAATATCATCCAGGCGCAGCGAGATTTTTTTGGCGCTCATACATTCGAACGTATCGACAAACCGGGAAAATTTCATGCGGATTGGGAAGAGTGAACTTTGAAGAATAAAGAGAAAAGGATAATGGATAAATAAGAGGTGCTTAAATGGAAAACAAGAATCCTACGACAATTGTAATTTTTGGCGCATCCGGCGATTTGACAAAACGAAAACTGTTACCGGCGCTCTATCAATTAACGATGGAAAAACTACTGCCGGAAAATTTAAAAATCGTGGGGTTTGCCCGCAGCGAGAAATCTCACGAAGCCTTCCGGGCGGAAATGAAGGCGGCATTAGTCCAATTTTCGCGTTCAAAACCGCAGGACGGCACGCAAGCATTACAGGCGTTTGTTTCCCGGCTTTACTACCAAAGCGGCAGTTACGATAACCCCGAAAGTTTTCAAACACTGCGTAATTTTCTCGATAAATTACATGGCGATCAAGACAACAATTCCCAGCATGATAACCGGCTTTATTATCTTTCCACGCCGCCAACGGTATTTTGGAAGATTATTTCCACATTGGGCGAAACCGGCCACATCGCGAAGGCCGAAGATCAAACGCGATGGACACGGGTCATCATTGAAAAACCGTTTGGGCAAGATTTGGCGTCCGCCATTGATTTGAATCGGAAAATTTTATCCGTGTTGAATGAAAACCAGGTGTATCGCATCGATCACTACCTGGGAAAAGAAACCGTGCAAAATATTATGACATTCCGGTTTGGGAACAGCATTTTCGAACCGCTTTGGAATCGCCGTTATATCGATCATGTGCAAATTACGGTTTCGGAAGCAGTTGCGGTCGGCAGTCGCGGCGGCTATTACGATCATTCCGGGGCCATTCGCGACATGGTTCAAAATCATATTTTGCAACTGTTAGCGCTGGTAGCAATGGAACCACCGGCCTCTTTTGTTGACGAAGCCGTGCGAGATGAAAAAGTAAAAGTGCTTAAAGCGCTACGTCCCATCCCGCAGTATGAAATCGCGCACTTTAGCGTGCGCGGGCAATACACCGGCGGAGAAGTTAATGGAAAACCCATTCTGAATTTCCTGGATGAGAAAGGCGTGCAATCGAATTCACATACAGAAACATTTGTCGCCTTAAAAACATTCATCGATAATTGGCGCTGGGCAAATGTGCCATTTTACATTCGTACCGGCAAAGCAATGGCCGAGCGGTTAAGCGAAATTACCATTCTTTTTCGCCAACCACCATTGGCATTGTTTAAACACAAATGGCATGAAGGCCATGTAGAAGGCGATCAAATGCATCCTAACACCCTGACATTACGGGTGCAGCCGGATGAAGCGATTCGGTTAAATTTCGGATTAAAAATCCCCGGCTCCCGAATGATGTTGCAACCGACTGATATGGAGTTTTGTTACAGCGATGTATTTCATGCCGAACCTCCCGAAGCGTACGAGCGATTAATTTTAGACTCGATATTGGGCGATAGCACCCTATTCATCCGGCACGATGAAGTGGAAGCCGCCTGGAAGTTTGTCGATAATATCGTTCGCGGCTGGGAACAGGATAAAGTATCCACAATTAAACCATATCAAGCCGGAAGTTGGGGGCCTAAAGCGTCGCATGATTTATTGGAGCAAAGTGGTAGAAGATGGTTGCATCAATAACCATATACAAAACCCGATGTTTTTGAATGATTTTCTTGAGTTTCAAATTTTTTCCTTTTGCTATTTCTTGTGTTATTATATATCTTTTGAGGCTATTACAGATGTATGGCTGAGGTGGCTAAGTAGTGAGGAATGTAATTTGCGATTGTAAAAGATAATAATCCAAATATGTCACAACACTTTGTTAAATAAAAGAGTTATTAGTGCTGCCCATAATATGTATTTGACTTGTATAAATATAGAAATATAATCTACCGGAGAAGTTTTAATATGTTAAAAGCAAAACGGAAATTTACTAAAAAAGAGCTAAAGCAGGATAAATTTATTTTGGCAACTGTTCAGGCAAAAACGTTTGTCGAGGAAAATTCCGCTAAAATTATGTACGGGATATTGGGCGTTCTTGCCATTATTTTGTTAATTTGGTTTTACATTGATTCCAAAGAATCTGCTTCCCAAAACGCCCAGGCGTTACTCTCCAAAGCGCAAAGCGAATTTAACCTCGGCCAAAAAGAAGTTGCTATAACGACATTTAGCGAAATAATCGATCAGTATGATGGGACTTCTTCCGCAGAAAAAGCGGTTTTTTTTATGGCCAGAATTAACCTGGAAGATGGCGATATTGAACAGGCTAAAACATATTACAAAATGTATATTGATGATTATGCCGGTGACAACATTATGGCCCAGGGCGCTTATGCCGGTTATGCCGATTGCCTGGCAAATGAAAAAAATTACCAGGAAGCAGCTGAACATTATGAAAAAGCCGCCGGCATTAATCCGGATTTTCCGCAAGCGGATACTTATCTTTATAGCGCTGCCCATGCTTACAAAGAAGCTGGCGATGCTGATAAAGCGAAAAGACTGGCTCAAAGAATTATTGATAACTCTGAGAATCAGAACGTAAAAAATCAAGCTGAAATTTTATTAGAAACATTATCCTTATAAATAAGAATTTTTTTAGAACATACGGTAAGTTGAATTTACGACAACAAAAAAGCCCGCCAATTTGGCGGGCTTTTTTGTTGGAGCCATATTTTTCGATCTTCAATTATCCATCAACTATCATTTTTCCGTTATCCAAAATTATTTGATCATCAATTTTTAGTGTTGGGTTTAGCAAAATACCGTCTACATGAAAACCAACGTTGACTGTACCGCCCATCGTAACATTATTGCCAAGTGCAAGATGAACGGTTCCTAAAACTTTTTCATCCTCCAACGTTGTGCCTTTGATTTCCGCCATATCGTTAGTGCCCACTCCTAATTCGGCCAAATTCCTGGCATCCTTGCCGACAGAGTTAACGATGTCATTAAACCGCTCTGCCTGATCTCCCCCTTCAATTTTTACCGCTAACCCTTTTTCAACGGTAATCCGAATTGGCTCCCCGGTTATTTTTCCGATGCCGGCTAAAGAACCATCAACAACATAAATGCCTTCGGATTCGCCTTCGCGGGGCATCAAATACGCCTCTCCGGAGGGCAGATTCCCATAGCTGCCCGGCTCCAATACTAACCCGGTAGAGGGAATTGCATTGATATCTACAATCGGAATATGAATGTCGGTTCCTGCCGGGGTGGTAATGTGCGCTGCTTTTCCGGCAGTTAGTATATCGGAAATTTTGCGAGTCAATCGGGCAATTTCGGGATAGTCAGCCCGCATTGTGCGAATCATGATGTCTTCCGTAATGCCAGGCATGGTACCGACTCGTGTTCCGGCCTTACAAGCTTCTCGCCGGGCATCCGTGTGGGTAAGAGACATCGTCGTGGGGCAAATGGCGACATCTACGGATTTCATCGCTTCGGTAACTGCCGGCGGCGGCTCTTCGCCATTCACTTTCCGGGGAAGGAACTCTAAAAACAAAACTTCTTTTGCAAGCTCCTGGCAGACTTCAAATAGTGTTTTGCCAATTTTTTCTCTTAAGGAATCTGTTACAATTAAAACCGTTTCTTCTTTGTCAATTCCCAGGCAGTCGCGGGCAGCAATTAGTGCTGCTTCTTCCAATGGTGTCATGGTTTTCCTTTCTTATGGAAAAAAGATGAAAAAATATCACTTGAGTTTTGTATCTGTATATCTTAGCTTAATTCCTGGTAATCCAATTCTTTAACTCATTAGTAATTTTATTAAATTTATTACATAATTAAAACCAGAAATCCTGAAATTGTGCGCTATGTTGGCAAAAATTATGTGAATAATCCATATTGTTTTGGTATCAGGGATTGTGCCTACTTTTTCATGGCTGATGTTATAAAATTCAATTACCATTTATGTTTTTTTGATCTCGATTGAGAATTAAACAGTATAAGAAATACGAAATTAGTTTATTAATATGCACGTAATGGAAACAATAGACATTCAGGAAACGCTATATCGTGATCTCCTGCAACAATATGACCCACTTTACGAAGAACTCGTAGCCAAAGTAAGTGCTTATAATCCCACCTTTGATAAAGATATTTTAAGCAAAGCATATAAATTTGGGCTGTGGGCGCATCGCCATCAAAAACGCCAATCCGGCGCTCCTTATTATGAACATTGTATGCGCGTCGCATTAATTTTGGCGGATATGCGGATGGATACAACAACCATCGCCGCCGGTTTATTGCACGATGTTGTTGAAGATACCGGCTATACAAAAGAAGAGTTGGCTGAAGAATTTACGCCCCAAATTGCAATGTTGGTAGACGGTGTTACCAAGATAACAGAGGTTAGCGAACCTAAAGCCCTTAGCAAAGAGTCCCGCCAGGCAGAAACGTTTCGTAAAATGTTGTTATCGATGGCAAAAGATGTTCGCGTAATCATCATCAAGTTAGCAGACCGGTTGCATAATATGCAAACATTAGGACACATGCCGCAAAAGAAACGCTTGCGAATTTCTTTGGAAACCAGGGATGTGTACGCACCGCTGGCAAATCGATTTGGAATGGCCCGGGTAAAAAGCGAATTGGAGGATTTGTCATTCAAGTTTTATGATAACAAAGCATTCCTCGACCTGAAAAAGCGCTTAAATCAAAAACGGGAAGCGCGGGAAGCCTATATTCGTAAAATTGTAGCGCCCATTCAGATAGAAATAGTTTCCCATAAAATTGAAGCGGAAGTGTTAGGTCGCGCCAAACATTTATATTCTATATATCGAAAAATGAAGGTGCGAAATAAACCATTCGAAGAAATTTATGATCTGCTTGCAATTCGTATCTTAGTCGAAAAAGATGAGGAATGTTATTACATTTTAGGAATTGTGCATAATTTGTATACACCTGTTTATGAACGGTTTAAAGATTATATTGCCATGCCGAAAATAAACGGTTACCAATCGCTGCATACCACTGTCGTCGATAAAGAAGGCCACATGGTCGAAATACAAATTCGTACCTGGGAAATGCACCGGGTCGCGGAAATGGGCATCGCCGCCCATTGGCGTTATAAAGAAGGTGTACCGGATAAAAAGAGAGATGAAATGGAGCAGCAATTGGGGTGGGTACGCCAATTGCTAGATCAATTCCAGGGAAAAGAAAGAGTAGATGCCCAGGATTTTTTGGAATCGCTAAAAATTGACCTTTACCAGGATGAAGTATTTGTTTTTACGCCCCGGGGAGATGTTATTCGAATGCCGCTTGGCTCTACACCGGTAGATTTTGCGTTTCAAGTGCATTCCAATATCGGGATGCATTGTATTGGTGCCAAGGTAAACGGCCGGATTGTGCCATTAAAATACCAGTTGAATAGCGGAGAAATGGTAGAAATAATTACCAGTGCCAATCAAAAACCCAACCAGGATTGGCTAACGTTTGTAAAAACCAGCAAAGCGCGCCACCATGTTCGCAAATACTTGCGGGAAACCCAGTTCGAGCACAGCATTAAATTGGGCGATGAAATCATCACAAAATATTTTCGCAAATTTAAAATCAAACGAACGGACGATAAGCTCTCCGAAGCCGCACAAAAACTTAACTTTGATAATATTCAACATCTTAAAGTCGCAATTGGTCGCGGCGAAGTGTCGATTGAAAAAATCCTTTCGGCGATTTCGGAAGAGCAACCGAAGGAAAATAAAGAATCGCTCCTCAAAAAAATTCTTCAACGCAACAAAAACCATTCTGCTATCCAGGTTCAGGGAATAGACAACATTATGGTTCATCTTGGTAAATGCTGCCAACCGGTTCCGGGCGATGATATTTTAGGATATATTACACGCGGCAAAGGGGTTACCATTCACCGTAATACCTGCCGGAATATACAAAGCCTTATCGAAAAGAATGATCGCACAATTCAAGTGAATTGGACTGTAGAAATTGAAGAGGAATTCAAAGTCCAGTTGTCAATTTTGGGTGAGGATCGTAAAAATATGATCAGGGATATTGCCCAGGCACTTGCAAACCATAACATAAATATATTAAATTTGGAAATTATAGCGAAAGATAAAGTCGCGATTGGAAAAATTATTGTCGAGGTAAAAAATCTGCCCCATTTGACGCGAATTATTAACGCCATTAGTTCCGTTAAAGGCGTTATTAGTGTGGAACGTGTCGAACCGGCTTCTAGAAAGAGAGTTAAAAAACCCTAATGGAGGATATATGTCTAAACCGCTTTATATTTCCAAAGAGCGCTTAGAAGAAATGAAAGCAAAACTCGAGAGGATGAAATCCGTAGATCGCCCGGAAATTGCCCAGAAAATTTCCGACGCCCGTGATTTTGGTGATTTAAAAGAAAATGCCGAATATCACGCTGCAAAAGAGAAGATGCAGTTCTTGGAGCTTAAAATCATCGACTTGGAAGAAAAAGTTCGCCGGGCAAGAATTGTTGATCCTAAAAAAGTTTCTACTGACAAAGTATATTTGTATACATCCGTTTCTTTAAAAGATTTAAAGCGCAATCAAACGGTGCAATATTCCCTGGTTTCCCAGGAAGAATCGGATTTTAAACAACTTAAAATTTCGGTCGATTCCCCGGTCGGAAAAGCGCTTTTGGGAAAAGCCATTGGTGATATTGTTGAAATCAAGGTTCCTGCCGGCATATTAAAATTCGAAGTTCTGGAAATTAAAGCGTTAGCATCTTAATTAGGAGAAGCAATGCAAGAAGAAATCAAACAAGCGCCAAAGTTCTTTCGCTCCCAAAAAGACCGTTTGTTGGGCGGTGTTTGCGGAGGCGCCGCTGAATATTTTAAGTTAGATAGCAATTTAATACGGCTCCTATTTGTAATATTTACAATATTCTGGGGAGCCGGTATCATCATTTACCTTGCCGCACTTATAATTGTCCCGGAAAATCCGGATGAACCGGCAGAACCTCGTTCCCAATCGCCAAACTCCGCACTGTTTTTGGGAATTTTGTTTGTCGCCCTGGGGGCGGTGTTACTTTTTTGGCAAATGGATTTGTTTGACTTTTTCTATTTTGATATTCCGCTTACAACTATCTGGGCCATCTTTTTAATTGCGATTGGCGCCAGTATGTTGTTTGCGCAATGGAAAAAACAAACTGACCGGGAACAGGAACAAACGGAAGGTGATACCGAAATAAATTCTTCTGAGGATTCTAACGATTTTCGGCGCAATATTTTTCGCTCGCGAACTGATCGAAAAATTGCCGGAATCTGCGGTGGTTTGGGAAAATATCTAAATATCGATCCTTCTTTAATTCGCCTGGCCTGGATTTTATTGACCCTCGCTTCCAAAGGGTTGGGATTATTGCTTTATCTTATCTTTATCTTTGTTTTCCCGGAAGAACCCTCAGAACAAACCGCATAGCGAAGGATAAAGGAATTTTCCCCTTCCCTTTTCCCTTTATCCTTTTATCTTCATCCTTTATCCTTTCAAGGAGTACCGTTGGATAATTTTGGCCTGCATGATAAAATCGAAATTTATAACCGCGAATTTCACGTTCACACCGGCGCTTTAATCGAAAATAACAGGATTATATCGGAAGTGTTCGAAAAAGGGATGTTTTTAATTTCCCGCGAATATAATATGAACTTCCGTAGCGAAACGCCGCAAATCGATTACGAGTTTTTGAACGAAGTGACCGGCGAATTTCACCAGGGAGTAATTGAAGAATTACAAGCGCTGTACAAAATTGAAGAAAAGCTATCGCGGTATCGCCACGCCAAATCCCATTATTACCTCGGCATTCTGTTTCTGAAGCGAAATTTGTTTGACGAAGCGATAGACCAGTTTCGAATTGCCATCGATCAGGATAACAATTTTGTCAAATCTTATATTGCGCTGGGAATCAGTTATTTAAAATCACGGCAATTTGCTACCGCTTTGGAAACGTTTCGAACCGCCAGCGCAATTAGTGAGAAATTTCCGGATTTCTTAAACTACCATGGACTAACCTACCTGTTTTTGGGAGATTTTGATAATGCGATGTCCCTATTCAAAGAAGCAATTCGCTTAAACCCTAATTATGTGGAATCTCAATTTAATCTTGGCGTTGCATTATATAAATCCGCATTGGAAGGCGTTAAAGATCCCCACGCCGTTGCGGTTCCAGCGAGGGTCTCCATTTATTTAAAACAAGTGCGCGATCTTCCCAAGTATCGTGTTCCCCACTGGCGAAGAGAGTTTGACCAGCTTTTGGAACTATTGAAAGATAACAATCATGGCGTTATTCTTCCCCAATTAGAACAATTTCAACTGCGATTGGTTGATTTCCTCTCTGACCGGGAAAAGATTTATGAATTTTATTTGCGATTCCTTTTTGGCGGCACGGAATTGAATTTGGAAACCATTGAAAAATATGAAGAATTTTTCTTTGGCGAAGAATCCGACCATACCCATTACCCGGATTATTGGAATGATTTGGGAACATATAATTTGATTAAAAGCCGCAGCCTGCTGCTAACGGCAATGGGCGAATTCGATAAAGCGCTGGAACTCGCCCCCAATTTTGGAGATGCCCGCCACAATTTGGAAATGATCAAAGGACACGAGCAAGGTTTTCTTGTACTCCTGCGCGCTATTTTAAAGTAAACTAAGGATAAAGGTTAAAGGATGAAGGATAAAAAATTATTCCTTTGCCCTCCCCATTCTTTATCCTTTAACCTTCTTCCTTTATCTTTTTAAGATGGAACATAGTTATGCCCAAAATACTCATCGTTGATAACGAAGAAAAATTCTGCAAAGTGATAAAAGCATCGCTGGAACTGGAAGATTATGAATCCGATTACTGCACATCCGGGGAAGATGCGCTGGCATATTTGCAAAACAACTCGGTAAGTGCCATCGTTAGCGATTTGCGGATGGATGGCATCAGCGGCCTGGAGTTATTGGAAAAAGTAAAAGCGCAATTTCCCCAGGTTGAAATGATGATTATGACTGCCTACGCCACTCAAAAAACCGCTGTAGATGCTTTAAAAAAAGGCGCTTACGACTATTTAATAAAACCATTCGAAATGGATGAATTGACGCTGCGTATCCGGAGAATTTTCGAACAGCAAAAAATAGTCGCAGAAAATAAACGCCTAAAGCAAGGGCAAGAAGCACCGGTCTTTTTCCAAAAGATCATCGGGAAAAGCAAAAAGATGCAGGAGATTTATCGCCTTATCAAAAAAGGCAGCGAAAACGACGCCACCGCTTTAATTCGCGGTGAAAGCGGTACCGGCAAAGAATTGGTTGCCCAGGCAATTCACGAAGAAAGCGATCGCGCCGGCAAACCGTTTATCACTGTAACTGTCTCTTAT
>CAXHHS010000163.1:0-10327 GCA_964015645.1 uncultured bacterium | reverse complement strand
TTTAGTGTATACCGATGGCGATGGCGATGGCGTTTACGACCTCACAATAGAACTCCAGGCCCCCTTGTATTTTGCACTGGTTTACCGGGTTGCCTTTGGTGACAGCGCGACTGCCACAATTGCAGAAGGTGGTGGATTCGATTTTGGCAAGAGCCGTGCCCGCTACCTCTGGGATTCCAATACCAACAGCATTCCCAGCGAAATTACATTGGAAACCGACGTTTACACCGAAGACCCACCGCTGGTGGTGGAGCCACACCCGATATTTACCACCAGCATTGGCGAAGACGGTGGCAACAACATACCGGTTCAATTCGAGCTGAAACAAAACTTCCCCAATCCCTTTAACCCGGAAACAACGATTGAATACGCCCTCGACAAAGCTTCGGCCGTATCGCTGGTCGTTTACAACACGCTTGGCCAGGCCGTTCGTACCCTGGTTAATGGGAAAGTAAACCCGGGAATCCATTCGGTTGTTTGGGATGGAAAGAATCAGTTTGAAGCGCAAGTTACCTCCGGTATTTATTTCTACCGCCTGTCCGTCGGCAACAATACTGCTGTTCGCAAAATGGTATTGATGCGCTAATTACCCTTTCGGACATTTTGAATATTCATGTCAAAGAAGCCCGAATCTATATTCGGGCTTCTTATTATAAGATCAACAATCACAAAGCCTCGTTACTATGTCTAACCAACTCATATATAAATCTCTTACAATATTCACCTTCTTATTGGCTACTTTTTCAATATTTTGCGAGGAAAGTGATGGTGAAATAACGACTACTCAAAACACCCAATCCTTAAACCTCCACGTTCCCTCCCCGGCATGGCAAGACCAGGTAATCTATTTCATCATGATCGACCGGTTTAATGACGGCGATCCCAATAACAACGACCAGGGAAAAGGCGAATATGACCCCAACGATCATCGCAAATTTAGCGGGGGCGATTTACAGGGAATCATCGACAAAATCGATTACATCAAAAATTTGGGTGCGACCGCGGTTTGGATAACACCGCCGGTTGCTAACCAATGGTGGGATCCCACCATCAAGTATGGCGGCTACCACGGGTATTGGGCGGAGCATTTTAAAGAAATCGACGCCCATTTCGGCACGCTGGAAACCTACAAACAACTCTCCCATGTTCTGCATCAAAACGGCATGTACCTCATTCAGGATATTGTTGCCAATCATACCGGGAATTTTTTTGATTACCAGGGCAGTTATAATCCCGATAATCCGGTTGAAAATTTTACACCCAACCTGCATACTGTTCCCAATACCCGGCCTTCGCAATTTCCCTTTAATTTAAATGATATCAACGATCCATCCCACCGTGAAGCTAATATCTATCGCTGGACACCGACTATTTTGCACTTTAGTGACGACTTTCAACGCCTCAACTATCAACTCAGCGGCCTGGATGATTTAAACACGGCAAACCCCCGGGTTCGGGAAGCCTTAAGAGAGTCTTATGGATATTGGATAAAAGAGGCCGGCGTGGATGGTTATCGCATCGACACTGTTATTTACGTGGAGCATGATTACTGGCATGACTTTATGCATTCTACCGACCCGGAAGCCCCGGGAATGAACCTGGCAGCCAAAACGACCGGGCGAGAAGATTTTTTAACCTTTGGGGAAGCATTTATCGGCGCAGATCCGCTTGATAATACCGGCGATGTTCAAGTCGCCAGTTACCTCGGCACGGATGAAAAGCCGGAGTTGAAGGCGGTGCTAAACTTCCCCTTATATTTCACCATCGATCGCGTTTTTAGCCAGGGGCAGCCAACCAGCCACCTGGGTTTTCGCTTAAGAACGGCCTCGGATTCATCCATCTATAAAAATCCCTTTATTATTCCGAACTTTATTGATAATCACGATACACAGCGCTTTATCAGTACCGCAAATTCTGTCGCCCTTCAGCAAGCCTTAATGTTATTGATGACGATTCCCGGGATTCCGGTCATTTACCAGGGCACGGAGAAACTGTTTTCCCAACAACGCGCCTCCCTGTTTGCGAATGGTTGGGGCAGTGGGGGAAAAGACCATTTTTCGGAAACATCGGAAATGTACCGGTTTGTCAAAAATTTGATAGAAATCCGCACCGGCAATAAAGTGTTTTCCCGCGGGAATTTAGCCATTTTACAGGATTCGCCGGTGGGGCCAGGCGTGCTGGCATATAAAAGAGAATACCGGGATCAAACGGCGGTCATCATCTTCAATACCGCGGATCAGAAAATTTTAATGAGCAATCTAAAAACCGGTTTACCGCCCGGAACAACGTTAAATCTGCTGGCGGGATTGGACTTTCAGGAAGACCTGGTCGTTGGGCGAAGCGGGAATATCACACACGAATTACCGGAACGCTCCGCAGCAGTTTTCCTTTCCACCAATGAAACAATCGCTGTTGAAAGCAAGGTATTAACTATCGATTTTAGCACCGATATCTCCGGCCAGGTATTTACGGATGATTTTACAGTAAGCGGAACGGTATCAGGTGGCAGCGAGAGCCTGGCATTGGTGATCGACGGCAAGTTAAGCCAGGCTATTCCGTTTCAAGCGAACAATGCGGGAAACTGGCAAGTAACCGTTCCCCAATCGCGATTTCCCTTTGGCCGGACAGACCATTCGCTGGTCGTATATGCGCCGGAAAAGTCTGCCGTTTCGGAGACGCAAAATTTCACGACTGATGTTTCGATACAAGGCATCACGGTTTCCGTTCAAGATGCTACCGGCGATGATAGCGGGCCAAACGACCGCTACCGCAAACCGCGCGATTTTACCTTTGGCAAACAAATGGATATTGAAGCTGTGGAGGCCACCGCCTTCGGTGGGAATCTGAGAATTACATTAACCATGGGAGAAATATCCACCTACTGGAATCCTCCCAACGGATTTGATCATGTTGTATTTCATGTATTTATTGATATTCCCGCTAAAGCCGGGGCAACCGTATTGCCCAAACTAAATGCCAATGCCCCGGATGATTTTCAATGGAATTACATGTTTTATTCCGGGGGATGGAATAGCGTTCTCTACAGCAGTAACGCCGCAACAAATGATAATTTTGGCACCATTGCTACGCCAGTGCCCAAAATTTCCGTAAGTACGGATGAACGCAAGATTACATTTCTATTTTCGCCGGATGCGTTAGGAAATCCCAATTCTTTGGAAGGCAGCAAAATTTACATCACCACCTGGGATGGCGGCGGTTCGGAAGGGTTTCATCGCCCCTTAAATATAGAGGGTGGCGCTTTTGAATTCGGCGGCGGCGATGGAGCGGTTGACCCGTTGATTTTAGATGAAACATCTGTTATAACGATTTCGGAGCAATGAGGAAAAATTTAGTAATTATAATAACAATATGTTTTTTCACCGGATGTATGAAAACGGAAAAAGAATCGGCTATGCCAATGGTTTCGAGTGGGAAAATCGAGCGAATTGAAAATTTCCCATCCCACTATATTTCACCTCGAAACGTCGATATTTGGCTGCCGGAAACGTATGATGCGAGTGAATCATACCCGGTTTTATACATGCACGATGGGCAAATGTTATTTGATTCGTCGGTAACCTGGAATCACCAGGAATGGGGTGTGGATGAAACCATAAGCAAATTAATTAAGCAAGAAACCATACAAACGTGTATTGTGGTAGGCGTATGGAACTCCGGTAGCCAAAGGCACGCCGATTATTTTCCGCAAAAGCCGTTTGAAAGTCTACCGGCAGAATACCAGGATTCTTTACTTCAAGAAGCGAAACGATACGGCGAAGCCGCTCTATTTTCAACCACCGTTCAATCTGATAACTATCTGAAATTTTTGACTTTAGAATTAAAACCGTTTATTGATAAAAACTACTCAACCAAACCGGGCAGGGATAATACCTTTATCGCCGGCTCCAGTATGGGAGGGCTGATTTCAATGTATGCAATTTGCGAATACCCGGAAGTTTTTGGAGGCGCAGGATGTCTCTCAACCCATTGGACCGGAACCTTCACGGATAAAAATAACCCCATCCCCCAAACATTTATTGATTATTTGAGCGAAAATTTACCGAACCCATCAACCTGCAAAATGTATTTCGATTACGGCACAGAAGGCCTGGATGAAATGTACGAACCCTATCAAATCCGGGTAGATTCGATTATGGCGGCGCGGGGATATGACAATTTAAACTGGAAAACGATGAAGTTTACCGGTGAAAACCATTCGGAAAATGCCTGGAGAAAAAGATTACACACTCCACTTACGTTTCTCATGGGAAATCAAAATTTAAACGAATAGAATCTACGATGCATATTTTAAAAATAAGGCCGTTTTGTTTAGGAGTATGGTTCGTATTGTGGATGCTTCCATTATTCGCAGGGCAGGAAGTACGCCCGCCGAATATCGTTTTGTTGATCGGCGACGATCACGGCTACCCTTATTTCGGCTTTATGGGGGCGGATTACGTTCGAACTCCCAATATGGATTTATTGGCAGAAGAAGGCGTTGTTTTTACGGAGGCCCATGTCACCGAAAACCACTGCCGCCCTTCCTTACAAACCTTGATGACCGGTTTGCATCCGGTGGAATACCGGAACAGGGTTCGAGAAGAAATGGATAGGGCAAAAAAAGAAAAAACATACCGGGAACTCAACGAAGCTGGCAAAAAAGAATGGGAGAGAAATTTTGGTTATCACGCTATGAAGTATTTCGATACCCTTCCTAAAATATTGGGAGAAAACGGTTATGTCAGTTTTCAGGGCGGCAAATGGTGGGAGTATCATTATGAAAACGGGTACTTTACCGACGGCATGACCAAAGGCTGGAAAAAAGAAGATGAGAAATCGGATGGATGGTTTCTAAAGTTCATGGGCGGTGAAGGTTTGGCATTGAAAAGAGAAACCATGCAGCCGGTTTACGATTTTATCGATGAGAATGCCGATAAGCCCTTCTTCATCTGGTACGGCCCGGATCAACCGCATACGCCGCATAATGCCCCCTATCGTTACACCAAATATTACCGGAATAAAAATTTGTCGGAGTCAGCCAAACAGTATTACGCCATGTGTACCTGGTTTGATGAAGGCGTTGGCGAACTGATGGACTACATCCGCGAAAAAGGATTATCCGGCAATACCCTGTTTGTGTATGTAAACGACAACGGTTGGGAGCAGCCGCCGCACGCGGAATATACCGGCGATATTTTGTTAAAATCGAACGGTGGCAATAAAGGCAAACTTTCGATGTACGACATGTCTTACCGCACCCCAATCGTTTTCTATTGGCCCGGTAAAATTCCCGCTGGCGTTGTGCGAAAAGATTTGGTTAGCAGCATGGACATCATACCCACAATCCTGAACTATGTTGGATTGGATTATTCCGAATTACCGGGGTACTCGTTAAAATCGATAATTGAAGGTGGCGGTAAAGGGCAGCGAGATTACTTGATCGGCAAAGCCACCCAATTCCGTTCCCGGAGCGACATGATGGGAAAAAAGAGCCTGGCTTACTACCTGCGCAGCCCAGAATGGCATTTTATGTGGTTTGTTAAAGAAGAACGAATGGAATTGTACAGCATGATAACCGACGCCAACAATGACAACAACGTTGTCAAAGAACATCCCGATCTCGTGCAGCAGTTTAAATCTGAGATTAATAATTGGCGAAAGATGATGAATGACGGATGACCCGGGGGGTGTAGTTCACGCTTTAGCGTGTACAGCCTGAAGGCTTGACAAACTATAAAATACAGGCGTTTTAATGGCCACTAAAGGACCAAAAAACAACATATCTGTCAAGCGGCGCCTTCTGTTCAGCAGCCTCATGCTGCTGATTCCGCTAATATTTTTTGCGCTGCTCGAATTGTTGCTGCGGGTGATTGGTTACGGCAGCGATTTTCCGCTGGTGAATAAAGATCGCTTTTTCGGGAAGGAAAAATACGTCGTGAATCGCCAGGTGGCGCAGCGCTATTTTTCTCTACCGAAAAGCCTGGTGCCGGAAGCGTCAGAAGAAATGTTTGATGTCAACAAACAGCCAAATCGATTGCGAATTTTTTGCCTCGGTGGTTCCACTACTGCCGGGTTCCCTTACGAAATTAACGCCACATTTCCATTCCAACTACAGTTTCGCCTGCGCGAGGAATTGATGGGGCATTGGGCGGAGGTCGTCAACCTGGGTATTTCCGCTGTCAATAGCTACACCGTGCTAGATTTACTACCGGAAGTTTTGGAATTGGAGCCGGATGCCTTGATCATTTACATGGGGCACAACGAATTTTATGGCGCTTATGGCGCCGGTTCCACTCAATTTATTAGCAATAATCGAAAGCTGACATTATTATACCTCAAGTTGAAACGCTTGCGATTTGTGCAATTGTTGCAAAACGTCATTTCCGGCATCAGGGGACGAGTTGCCTCAAGCGAAAAAACGGATGATGTAAGATCAATAATGGAACTGATGGCTGGCGATCAAGCCATTCCATTAAACTCGCAGACATATAAAACCGCTTACCAAAACTATGAAGCGAATCTAATCGAGATTATTCAAAAAGCACGGAAAAAAAATGTCCCCGTAATTCTTAGCACCCTCGTCTGTAATTTAAAAGACCAAAAGCCATTTGTCTCCCAATTCGCTTCATCTTTAGACGAGGTTACAAAAAAGCGCTTTTCCGCAAAATTGTTAGAAGGAACCGCACTGCAAGCCGGGGAAAATCATCAAGCGGCGATAGACATATTCGATCAAATCATCGCGTTGGATTCAACAGTAGCGGATGTCTATTTTCATCGCGCAACTTCCCATTTAAGTTTGGGAGATTCTTTAGCCGCCTATCAAGACTTTTCCAAAGCCCGCGATTTGGATCAATTACGATTTCGCGCTCCGGCAGTATTTAACGAAATTATCCGGCGTGTCGCAAAAAACCAGGATATTCCGTTGCTCGATATGGAGAAAGTGTTTCGTACGGCTAGCGCCGGTGGAATTCCCGGTAAATCCCTTTTTCACGAGCACCTCCACCCCCGCTTTGACGGATACCGGTTAATGGCCCAGGCGTTTCTGGAAGCATTACGAACCGTTCAAATTATTAATCCGCCAGCACCAATCGGCTGGAAGAAAAACCTCCTTTCCGATGCCCAAATTCAGGATGTCATCCGTTCTTTTCGAAAACATAACGCCGGCGTAACTCCTCTCGATTTGGAGTTTGGCGAATATCAAATGTATTTTCTCATTCATCGCTGGCCGTTTAAGGAAATGCCTGTCAGCGTGGAAACATATCCACCCTACCATTCGGAGACGACTAAAACGCTGGCAATTGAACATTTACGCCAGGGCACGTATTGGGATGCCGCGCATTATAAAATGGCCGATCATTATATTCAGCAAAAACAATTCTCTAAAGCCCATAAGGAATTCCGGGCGGTTTATTATGCCTTTCACGAAAACCCCGTTCCGATTACTAAAATCGCTGATCTCTATCTCACGGAAGAAAATTACACTCTTGCCAAAACCTGGTACACCAAAGCGCTGAAATTAACTCCTGAAAGCCCACATTTAATTTCAAAAATGGGCAGCCTCTATGTCTTTAATAATCAATTTGACAAAGGGGTTGAAAATTTAGTCAAAGTGTTAGCGATTGACTCGACTTTGTCAAATTTTTCTGACGATCAAAAAGCAAATTTTTTTTACCTCCTCGGCGTCAGTTACGCCAATCTAAAAAAGTGGCCGCAGGCGTATAAAACACTCGATCAAGCCCTGGCAGTAAAACCGGGATTTCCGCCAGCGCAGCAATTGAAGGTCGATATTGGGAATCATCTTTCTAAAGCAACAAAGGACATCCATTGATGTTTTAGATCGGGTTTCAAATTCGTGAATAGAACACAGGTTTTACGGATTAGACGGATTTAACGGATTTTTTTATTGTTTATTATCCGTTTAATCTGCGTTCCATAAAAAGCTTTGATTTGGTTACTGATGTGAAGAAAAATAAAAAACAAGAACAGCAAAGAGTAGAGCCGATTAAAAAGGCATCTCCAAGTTTGCCAAAACAAAAAACCAGGATATTCTACGCCATCCTGGTTTTAATTCCGATTTTGTTTTTTATCCTTCTGGAAATTGGTCTTCGCCTGGGCAATTACGGAAACGATATCCCGCTGTTTGTCACATTTGAGGAGAATGCGGATTATTACAAAATCAACCCCGATCTCGGGCAGCGATATTTTCCTTCATCCGGGGTAAAGCCGCTGGCTTCCCAAACGGATTTTTTCTTAAAACAAAAACCCGCTCAATCGTTTCGGATATTTGTGTTGGGCGGTTCCTCCGCTGCCGGGTATCCTTATTTGTATAACGGCAACATCGGAAGTATTTTGCGCAATATTTTGAATGCCCATTACCCGGAAAATCATATTGAGGTTATCAGCATGGCCATGCCGGCGGTCTCAAGCTACACCGTTCGCGATGTTGCACTGGAACTGGGAGATTACGATCCCGATTTGCTCCTGGTGTATGCCGGGCACAATGAGTTTTATGGCGGGTTGGGGCTTGGCTCTACGGAAAATGTCGGCAACTCGATCTGGTTGGTGCACCTGTATTTGGGATTGCGGCCGTACAAAACATTTCAACTACTTCGCAATGGCATTGCTTATCTAAAACAGAAATTACAGAGCACGGGAGATCGCCAGGAAAAACCGGGCGGCACACTAATGGCGCGAATGGTAAAAGATCGCCACATTTCTTATGGCAGTCACTTATTTCATAAAGCCGCTGATGTTTTTGAAACCAATATGTCCGGCGTTGCCAATTTTTGCCGCGAGCGTAAAATTCCTTTATTGATCGGTTCCCTGGTGAGCAACATCCGCGACCATCGTCCTTTTGTTGATGTGTTTGAAGATGGAACGCCAAAAGGCGATTGGAAAAACACGTTTTACACAGCGGAAACATTGTTTCAGCAGCAAAAATATCAACAAGCATTAGAAACGCTGCAACAGTGCATTCATTTGGATTCCCTTCCGGCATCGCAATATTTTTTGATGGGAGAAATTTATGAAGCGCTCGCAGACAGTGCCAATGCCTACACCGCATTCTATAAAGCCAAAGAATTTGATGGCTTGCGATTTCGCGCGAGCGAGAATGTGAATGAACGCATTCAGCAACTCTCTAAAATCGAAGGCGTGCGGTATGTTCCCACCAGGGAAGCGTTCGAAGCGAACTCCCCGGGAAAGATACCCGGCAAAACCTTGCTCCTGGAACACCTGCACCCCAATTTGAACGGCTATGCCTTAATCGCCAAAAAATATGCCGAAGCGATTGTTGACGCCAATTACATCGGCACTCCAGCCAATAACGCTGTGCCGGATTCGCTATGGATGTCCCAAATCGGCGTTACCGATGTTGATATTGAAGCAGCGAATATCCGCATTCAATATTTAATGATGGGATGGCCGTTTACCGATGCCCCAACCATCCCTAAAGCCGAATTCAAAATTAAGAATGCCACACCCCTTCAACGATTGGCATTGCAATTTTGGCAGGACGAAATCACCTGGGAAAAAATGCACGTGGATGCCGCGCAATACTATACTCAAACCAAACAATTCGCTAAAGCGGAAAAAGAATTTCGCGCCCTGATTCACGCGACGCCGATGAATATTTCGCCCTACCTTTTTCTCGGGCGGTTGTTATATCAACAAAAGAAAATGAATGAGGCGTTAGCGGTTTTTTTGAAGGCGATTGAGATTGAAGAAAATACTTTTGCTTACAAAGTAATCGGCAGCATTTATTTGACGCGGAAAGACCCCGCCGGAGTTCAGTATTTGGAGAAAGCGGCGCAAGCGGATGCTAATGATTTGGAAACGCTCTATCTCCTGGCTCAAGGCTATGTAATAGCTGAATCTTTTAACAAAGCCGATGCGACGATCAAAAAACTGCTCCACCGGAAAGCCGACTACCGGGGAGCGCAGCAATTGGCGGCATATATTACGCAAGCTAAAAGTAGGCAAGTAGGCAATAGACAGTAGGCAGATTACAATTCGTTCGGTATTGGAAATGTGTTACCGGCCGGAACCCCGGAGGGGTTCAATATTTGTAGAAGATATGCGATTCCATATTATAAACAACTCCGTAGGAGTTGAAGAAAAAGATGCTCTAATAAATTATTTCTATTAAATTTAAACCATGGGTTTTGTGTCATGAAAATACAATCCCACGCGAACAAAAAAGCCTTTTTTCTACTCTGCCTGAGCACCCTTTTTTCACTCCTGCTCTGGCAATGCGGCTCGGATTCATCTAACCGTATTGTGATTTGGACCTCTTTACGCCCGGTTGAGCGAGACGCTCTCCAGGAAA
>CAXHHS010000162.1:0-10346 GCA_964015645.1 uncultured bacterium | reverse complement strand
TTAACGCAAGCAAGGAATGCAGCGCCATGCCGTCGATCATGGCATCTTCGTCAAGATCAAATCGTGGATCGTGGCACATATAAACAATGTTTTTTGCCTCATTCCGAATACCGAGAAAGATAAAGCAGCCGGGAATTTTTTCCGTGTAATAGGCAAAATCCTCACCACCTAAAACCGGCTCCCCGGGGTATACAAGATTCTCTTCGCCAACCAATGTCCCGGATGCCGCTAACGCTTTTTCTATCGACGTCGCATGGTTAAAACAAACCGGGTAACCTTCAGTATAATCGAACTTATATTCTGCATTATGGGCAGCGGCCAAAGCGGCAATGGTGTTTTTTAATTTGTTGCGAATCATTCGCTGAACATCTTTTTTAAACGTGCGAACAGTTCCTAAAATAAAGGCGCTCTCCGGGATAACATTATGGGTTGTGCCAGCGTGAAATTGCGTTACAGAAATAACTGCGGAATCCAGCGGGTTAACATTTCGCGCGACAATGGATTGGATATTGGAAACAAACTGCGAGCCAATAACGATTGGGTCAATCGTTTGATTGGGAACCGCGGCATGGCCGCCGACACCGGTAATTTCGATTTCAAAAACATCCGGTTGCCCCAGGGCCGGGCCTTCGCAAATGCTAATTTTGCCGGTTTCTACTATCGGCCAAACGTGCAGGCCAAAGATTTCATCGACATCTTCCAGCGCGCCGTCGGCAATCATTGCCGGTGCGCCGCCGGGTAAATTTTCTTCATTCGGTTGAAAAATAAATCTAACATTGGCATTTAGCTCAGCTTTCATTTCGCTGAGGATTCGCGCTGCGCCAATAAGCATGGCGGTGTGCGAATCGTGGCCGCACATGTGGGCTTTGCCATCAAATAATGATTTGTATGATGGGCTGCCCATTTCCTGCATCGGAAGGGCATCCAAATCTGCCCGTAAAGCAACTCGTTTTGTTGCTCCCGGAACTTCCAGGTCACCCACTACGCCGGTTTTTCCAATAGCGGTGCGAACCTTGATGCCCAATTTCTCCAATTCCGTTGCTGCAATTCCGGCGGTACGCTCCACTTCAAACCCGATTTCCGGGTGCATGTGAATATCGCGGCGAATATTGACAATATCCTGAAAATGTTTTTTACACTTTTCTCTCACTCGCTGTTCAATTTGATTTTTTCTCATAGAAATGAAACTCCTCTGGATGGCAGAATAATTTATATTTTTCAGGCATCATATTATATACTTTCGAAAATAATTTAAAAGCGATTTTTAAAATAACCGGCCATTTAGAACCCAAAAATGACCTTTTTAGGGAATAGCATCTTAAAATTAACCGATGTAACTTGATATAATTGTTATAAAGAGAGGGGATATAAATTTTTCCACCAATTTCAAAACAATTTAGGAGGAAGCCAATGATCAAGAATTTTACAATGATTTTGTTTTTGATAACCCAATTACTGCTTCAAATTTTTTCCGAAGCAATAATTGCACAGGAGCAAATTTCTTGGAAAACGCTCCCAAATTCGCCGGTTGCTTCCTTTCGCCACGATGACGCCTGGTTTGTAAGCGCCAAAACCGGTTGGATTACCAATGGCACCGGCCAGGTATTTCGTACCACCGATGGCGGCGATTCCTGGGAGTTACAGCTTAACAGGCCGTTTGTCTGGTTCCGTTCTATCGTTTTTGTGGATTCGTTGCGGGGATGGGTCGGTAACCTGGGGCCGAATTGTTTTGCGCCCGGCGCAACCGATCCGACATTAATATTTCATACAGACAATGGCGGCCAATCCTGGACGCCGGTACTCAATATTCAACGACCCAGCCCCTCGGGGATATGTGGCATGTGGGCGGTAAATGATTCTACCGTGTATGGTGCGGGCACTATTTGTGGCAATCCCGGGATTATTAAAACAACTGATGGCGGCGCATTCTGGTCTTCTGTTGATTTGAGTTCTTTTTGTGATCGATTGGTTGATTGTTATTTTTTTAGTGCGGATTCCGGGTTTGTGGTCGGCGGCATTGGCGAACCGGGAAGCTCGCGCGGTGTTGTGTTGTTTACCGGTGATGGTGGAATTACCTGGGAGGAAAAACACCGTACGGAAAACTCACCGGTGTGGTGCTGGAAAATTTCTTTCCCAACCAAAAATGTCGGTTTTGTTTCCCTGGAGACGCCGCTGGAAACCGGTGTTCGACGAACTTTTTTTCTGAAAACACTCGACCGGGGAAATACCTGGGAAGAGAAACCCTTTTTGGATAATAACACCTTGTATTGGGAACAGGGAATGGGTTTTGCCACTCCAAACACCGGCTGGATTGGCGGAGATAACGATACTTATGAAACTACAGATGGGGGAGATACCTGGCAAATTACCGAAAATGCTGTTAACTTAAATCGCGTACGAATGGTGAATGACACCCTGGGCTACGCGGTGGGCGAAAGAGTTTATAAATACACTCGCAAAATTCCGGTCGGCGTCGAATCGAGTGAAAATTACCTTCCCGAAGGATACGAGCTGGCGCAAAATTTCCCGAATCCATTTAATCCCACAACCAGTCTTTCCTATACAATTCCTCGCGCTGAGCATGTCTCGCTGCTGATATACAATGTCGCTGGCCAGGAAGTGGCGCATTTGATCAATAAAACGCAGCCAGCCGGAAGCCACGTTGTGGAATTCGACGCCGGTAATTTGCCAAGCGGTGTTTATCTTTACCGGTTGCTGACGGAGCATTTTTCCGATACGCGGAAGATGATGGTTTTAAAATAAGGGAAATTTTCCTAAACGTAAATAATTGCTACCGAGTATTTTACTTTTGATCTAATCAAATAGAAACAAAAACCAGGTTGTAAAACACCATTTTCAATTATCCTAACAAAGACTGCAACTTCATCGCCACGCTCATGTCGCCGTCTAATTTTATTTGGCCCATCATAAACGCCATTGTGGGATTTAATTGGCCATTGATCACCTTTGCAAAATTTTCCTGGCTGACTTTTACTGTGCAATCGGCTTCTTTATCTTCTTTAGAAACAGTATTGGCATGGCCGGAACCATCAAGATAAACGTAGCCGTCTTCAAAATTGAATTTGAGCGTTCCGCCAATTGGGTTCGCAAGGGCTGCTTTTTCCTTCAATAATTCGTAGATTTTTTCAAACGTCATTCTTATCCCCATAGTTTTATTTAATGGATTATTTAGACGGCAATCATAAGCCTTCCATGCAAAAAAATCAAGCGATTAATAATCAGGTTTTTTCATCATCAGCTTCGCATTGTAAATGTTTCAAGAATTCATCGCGTCTGAAATAGAAATACCATGTTGTAAAACCATAATAAGGGGGTTGGAATGAAGTATTTATTTTCAGGATTCACATCCACCATATTTTTATTACAATTTTTTCTATTCGGTGAGGAAGTAAAAACTGTCGCTTCGACGGTTGAATCGGCGACGGTTTATGAGGATCGCGCATTGGTGACTCGCAGTGCAAATCTGAATCTCACTTCCGGGAAACACCAAATCATCCTGGCTGGCTTACCGGATGGATTAATCGATTATTCCGTTCGCGTATCCGGTGACGGGGCAGCAGCTGTAAAAATCTTGGATGTAAAAATCGAAGAGGAGTATTTTGCTGAAATTAGCGAGCAGGCCATGCGCCAATATCACCAGCACCGGGATTCGCTGAAGTTTGAAAAACAGGCGGTCTTAGACCGAATTTCGGTATTGGAAACGCAAAAAGGATTTATTGAATCGCTTAAATCGGAATCTTCGCAAGATATTAATCGCGACCTGGTACGGCAAGCACCGGCAGTAGAAAACTGGCAGAAGATGGTGCAATTTTTCGGCGATAATCTTGGAAATATTTACGATGAATTACGGAATCAGCGTAAACAACAGCAGCAAATCAAAAATAAAATTGAAATTATCAATCACAAAATAAAACAAGGGTCTTCCAGCCACAGCTCAAAAAAAATTAGAGTGCCGCTGTTAGTAGAATCTCCCGGCTCCCTAAAGTTGTCAGTTTCATATTTAATCCATGGCGCATCCTGGAAACCAGTGTATGATGCGCGCATTTTGGCAGAAAAGAAAATGCTGGAATTAACATATTTTGCAATCGTTGAACAAAACACCGGTGAAAATTGGGATAATACCAAACTAACGCTCTCCACTGCAAAACCACATTCCACCCCGGAAATACCGCTGTTGATACCGCTTTACATAACAACAAATTCGAGGGTAAATAATTATTTATCTTCTTCCGGTAAAGCAGGTAACGCCTTTTATGATAGGTTGCCAGCGAATATGTTCTACAAACCAAACCGAAGAATACCACCGGGGCATGGGTATATCGAAGGGAAAATATTAGATCGGAGTAGCAAGGAACCATTACCATACGTAAATGTTACGATTGGCGAATCCACATTTGGTGCTGCGACGGATAGTGATGGATATTTTAAAATTCCCAGGGTGCCAGCCGGGTGGCATTCGGTTTATGTTAATTTTATTGGATATGGAGATATTCAGGCAAAAATAGAAGTGAAAGAAGGATATACGCTAAACCTGGATTTTTATCTTGAGGAATCAAGCGTCGAAGGCCAGGCGGCTTATGTAGCCGCTCCGCATCCGGAACAGACCGTTCGTTATTCCTTAGCCAATATCGAACGTAAACTGACAGCAGCCATATTCGAGATACCGGAACAAAATGATATTCCCTCTGATGGCGCTCCTCACAAAGTGATGATAATGAACAAGGCGCTAAATGTTGACTTCGATTATATCGCGATTCCCCGGGAATTAGAAAAAATCTTTTTGAAAAGCCAGGTAAAAAATGCAACCGATGTTACATTGCTTGGCGGGCGTGTTAATATCTTTCTGGAAAATGAATTTATCAACCAAACCACTATCTCAAACATTGCACCCAATGAGACATTCGATTTGGCCCTGGGAGTTGACGAAAGTATTAATGTTAAAAGAACAATGATAAACCGGTATTTCGAAACCAAGGGACTCTTTGGCGGAAAACAAAAAGTGACTTATGAGTTTGAAATTACTGTAACAAATCATAAGCGAACCGAGGAAAGTATTCAGGTAATTGATCAGCTTCCGATTTCCCGGGATGAGAAGGTGAATGTCAAATTGTTATCGCCGGATGAAAAGGATGTTAAAATCGACAGGTTGAAAAATATCACCTGGGCGGTAAATTTAAAACCGGGGGAATCACAAAAACTGCCCCTTAAATTCCAGGTGGAATTTCCAAATTATGCCAGCATTGTGGAAGTAAAGTAGGGGTAGAGAAGGGATATCGGCAGTGGCAGCAGCAGTTGTTTTTGCTGTTTGCTGCCGCCGTGGTTGCTGTTTGTATTGAGCGGAGGATTAATCCTTGAAATCCGCCTCGCGTTTTTCCATCTTTGCTTGCATCGCTTCCATCAAATCATTTGAGAGCAGCATGGCAGCATTCCAGGTTGCAACGTAATTGAGACCATCTTCAATCGAATGATCGCGAGCGTAATTCAGTATCTCTTTTGTACCGCGAACGCTAAGGGGGGATTTCGCAGCAATTTCAGCCGCCATTTTTAGCACTTCCGACAGCATCGTTGCTTTATCCGGAAACACCCGGTTTACTAATCGGTATTCTTTTGCTTCCGTGCCGGAAACATTGCGGCAGGTAAAGGCCATTTCGCGGGCAACGCCTTCCCCAACGATTCGCGGCAGGCGCTGCAACGTTCCCACATCAGCAGTGAGGCCCATATCGACTTCTTTCACGGAAAAGTAGGCGTCTTCCGTTGTGTAGCGCATATCGCAAGCAGTAACCAAATCAACACCGGCGCCGATACATGCACCATGAATTGCGGCAAGAACCGGCTTGCGGCATTTTTCAATCGCCGTAAATGCCGATTGTAAATGCAAGATCAATTGCCGTAATTTTTCGCGCGTACGGCCTTCGCAATCATCGGAAATTTGCGAACGGATTTCCATTAGCAAAGCGATGTCAATTCCGGCGCAAAAGTGTTTACCTTCGCCGCTTAAAACAATGGCACGAATTTGGGGGGTGGCGTCAAAATCTTCCATCACCAATTTAATTTCATCCCACAATTTCCGATTCAAACTATTTGCCTTTTCCGGGCGGTTAAATCGGATGTGAGCCACCTGGTTTTCGATATCACTTTTTAAATGTTCGTGTTGCATTGATAATCTCCTAACGCGTGGTTCGTGTTTTAGGATTTAATAAAATTCAAAATCATATTCAACTTGTTTGGTTTTTCGGCAATCGCACCGGCTTTTTTGAAAGCGTTGATTTCCGATTGGGAATAGCCGGCTTCTTTCAATATCTCGATAGTGTGCTCGCCCAATTTTACGCCGGTGTGTTTGTATTCTGTTGCGCATTCCGAGAATTTAATCGGATTTGCAACTTGTTTTTGACTTGAACCATCTTTTCGCGGCACTTCAACAATTATATTTCGCGCTTGCGTTTGGGGATGTTTTTCCGTTTCGGAAACGTCTAAAACCGGCTCCACACAAACATTGGCGCTATCGAATATTTCCTTCCAATCCGATAATGAACGGGTGGCAATCACTTTCTGTATTTCCGGTTTCACTTTCAGGTAGGATTTTGGGTTTAAAATCGAGACTTCCGTCGCTAAATCCGGGCGGCCAATAGCGGCGCAAAAGCCCTTCCAGAATTTCGGTTCCAGGCTGCCGATGGAAAGATAGCGACCATCGTTGGTTTGGTAATAATCGTAAAAGCTGCCGCCGTTTAGCAATGCGCCTTCTCTTTGGGGATTTTCCCCGGTGCCAAAATAGTAAGCAAATGCCAGGTTGTTCCAGGTTACGCTGCCGTCAAACATGCTAATGTCGATAAACTGCCCTTTGCCGGTTTCCCGCCGGTGGATTTCTGCGGCTAAAATTCCTACCATTACATTATAAGAACCGGCGCCAACATCGGCAATTTGAAAGCTAAGCGGCAGTGGCCCTTCGTCCTTTCGGCCCAGGTGGCTCGCCGCCCCGGAAAGCGCTAAATAATTGATGTCATGTCCCGCACGGTCACGGTACGGCCCGGTTTGCCCGTAGCCGGTGAGAGCACAATAAATCAACCGCGGATTGACCGTTTTTAACGATTCGTAACCAATCCCCAAACGATCCATAACGCCGGGCCGGAATTGTTCCACAACGATGTCATACGTTTTCACCAACCGTTTTGCAATGCGAACGGCTTCCGGTGTTTTTAAATTTAGAGCGATGGATCGCTTGGAACGGTTTAGCAGCGAATGCCCGATGGAAGTTCCCTTATCTTTCGGTGGCGCAAGTCGCAAATAATCCGGGCGATGGGGCGCTTCGACGCGAATAATATCTGCACCTAAATCCGCTAAAAACATTGTTGCAAAAGGGCCGGGAAGCAGCGTTGAAAAATCGAGAATTTTTAATGATGATAATGCACCGGGCATCAAGTATTTCTCCTAAAAAGATAAATGGTATTCAAACGGGTTCAAAAAAACAACATTAATTTCTTTGAACTTTTGGTGAGAGAGGCTTTTTTATATCTTAAGCCTCTAATTTTAGCAAGGAGCTGAATTGAAGAACTATATCAAACAAACCACACCATTTCGCGTTCCCACGGATGATGGCAAATTGATCGAAGAACATTTTGGCCGGGCCAGCACGCAGCACACCAATACCAGCATTGCACACATGATTGCGCCGCCGAATTGGTCGGAGCCGTATCAAATCCCGGAATTCGATGAGTTTACAATCATGATTTCCGGTAAAAAACAAATCGAAGTAGATGGCGAGACAATCACATTAACCGCTGGTGAGACAATTTTGATCAAAAAAGGTGCGCGAGTGCGGTATTCAAACCCGTTTGAAACAGCGGCAGAATACTGGTCGGTGTGCCTGCCGGCATTTTCGCCGGATACGGTTCATCGGGAAAGTGAATAATGATAAACGGCAACGAAGCCAAATGAGCAACCGCTAATAAAGGCAACAATCAACGAACAACGGATAACATTCCAGTGACCAAACGCCAGCAAAGACAAAAATCACTTTCAAAGAATATCCAATACCTGGATAAAAAAATAAACGCCCTGGAGGTATTGGTAAACCGCTATGCCTGGTATCGATTAGGCGTCTTTTTAGGCGGCTTAGGCATTAGCATTTTGATATATTTTGCCAATGCTTTTATCGGTTGGACGTTATTCTTTATCGCCCTTATTGTATTTAATATCATCGCATTTTATCATCGCAAAATTGATCGTAGTTTAAAAAAACATCAAATTTGGAAAAAAATCAAATCATCCCAATTGGCCAGGATGAAGCTGGATTGGGATCATATTCCGCAGTGTGACTATCGATCCGGTGAGGCAGATCATCCCTTTGAAATCGATTTGGATATTACCGGTCGCCACTCATTGATGCAGTTGCTCGATATTACGATTTCCCGCGAAGGGCAAAATTTGTTAGGCAACTGGCTATTAAATCGCACGCCTAATTTAGAAGATATCCAACGCCGCCAATCGATTGTGAAAGAGCTGGCTATGCTGCCGGGGTTTCGGGATAAATTACTGTTGAATTTCGGAATGGTTTCCGAAACGCAGTTAGAGGGTAAAAAATTTCAGGAACGATTGGCGCAAGAACCTGATCATGCACCGGTGTGGGTGTTTCCTGCACTCGTTAGTTTGGCAATAGTGAATATCATTTTATTTTCTGCCAACCTTGCCGGATTATTACCGGATTATTGGATTTACACGGTAATTGGATATGTGCTCATTTATTTTTTTAACCAGGGCGCTTTAAAACATATCTTTTCCGATGTCTTATTTTTGGAAACAGAACTTGATAAGATCAAGGCAATATTAACGTTTCTGGAATCATATCCCTATGAAAACAACCGCCATTTAGCCGTATTGTGCCACCCGTTTGTAAACCCGGATTCACGACCGAGTTTTCATTTAAAACGTATCAAACGTGTAATGATTGCTATCGGGTTGCGGATGAATCCTGCAATGGCGATTCTATTAAATCTTCCTTTGCCATACGATTTTTTTGTTGCCCGGCAATTGGAAAAAGCCAAAGCCGCTCTCCTTCAGAAATTGCCAGGCTGGCAACATACCTGGATCGAATTGGAAGCGCTGATTGCCCTGGGAAATAGCGCCTGGCTGAATCCTGAAAACAGTTTTCCTGAGATTATTGCGTCCAACAAAAATGAGGTTCCCGAAAAAATTTTAGAAGTGCAGCAAATGGGGCATCCACTGCTGCCAAATGAACAAAAGGTTTGTAATAATTTTTTGTTGAAGCAATTGGGAGAAATGGTGCTGATTACCGGCTCTAATATGGCCGGGAAAAGCACGTTTTTAAAAACGATTGGCATCAATTTGCTACTGGCGTATGCTGGCGGGGCGGTGGATGCGCAGTATTTTAAAACAGCGCTGTTTCGCGTTTTTACCAGCATCAAAGTAGCTGATTCAGTTACGGATGGTTTTTCATATTTTTATGCCGAGGTGCGAAGATTAAAAGCGCTGTTAAATGCCTTAAAAGCAGAAAACGAATATCCATTATTTTTTCTAATCGATGAAATTTTTAAAGGAACCAACAACCGCGAGCGTTACCTCGGCAGCAAATCGTATATCCTGGGATTAGCCGGTAAAAATGGCGTCGGCGCTATTTCCACCCACGATTTGGAATTAACCGGCCTGGTAGATGAGATTCCGTTATTGAAAAACTATCATTTTCGGGAAGAAGTCGCCAATGGGAAAATGGTCTTTGATTACCGCCTGCGTTCCGGCCCTTGCCCGACGACGAATGCGTTGATTATTATGGAGATGGAGGGGTTGCCGGTAAACAGTCAAACGAGCTGAAATAGCGTGCTATTTCGACTTTTTTGAGGCAATAGCTTTTCTAACTTCTTCTTTTTTTCGCTTTACATACCGTTTACGTCTACGGCGTTTCTGACGAGCATTAATCTGTTTTCCCATAACTGTTCCCCTTGCTTGTTGATTTTCCTAAACTTAAGAAAAATAAATACAAAAGTGAAATTTTCTTTTAGAAAAACCTCTGTGAACATATTTGAAAATCTGTTTTTTGCCACTAAGGCCCAAAGACACCAAGTTGCACCAAGTATTTTCAATATTTCTTTGTGATGCTTCGAGACTTTGCGGTTTCGTGGTGAACTTTCAAATCTCAAAAATTGACGACAAAATCAATATAGGGAATGCCGATCGGTTCAATTGAGTCACCGGTAGGCGTAATAAGGCCGAAATCAACGCTTATTTTTTCACCAAAAAATCGCACTCCGGCAGAGATTATCGAGACATCACCGTTGAGAAAAATCCAGTTTTCCGTTAAAAGCGCAACCCGTTGC